>DUAC01000068.1 GCA_012961035.1 Acidimicrobiia bacterium | reverse complement strand
GGGCCGTGGGGTCCGGGTCCCTTCCCGGCCAGGCTCCCATCCCCAGACGATGCACTCCTAGGCTGCAGCGGGTGCCGGACGTGGTGGTGGTCGGAGCAGGGGTACTGGGGGCGTCGATCGCCCTCGAGATGCAGCGATCGGGCCGCACCGTCACCGTCGTGGACAAGGGCGTGTCGGTGGGAGGCGGGTCCACCAGCTCCAGCTCAGCGGTGGTCAGGTACAACTACTCCACGCTCGCCGGGGTTATGTCGGCATGGGAGTCCGCCCACCGTTGGTGGTCCTGGGCCGACCACCTGGACGTGCCCGAGGGGGCAGGTCCCCTCGCCACCTTCCACCGATGCCCGATGATCCTGCTGGAGTCGCCCGGCTTCGACCGGGCCCGGATGCTGGGGCTCCTGACGGACGTCGGAGTGGAATGGGAGGAACTGGACCGCGATGGCCTGGCCGGGCGGTTCCCCCGCCTGGACACCCGAGCCTTCTTCCCGCCGCGTCGACCTGACGACGAGAGGTTCTTCGACGAACCGGGCGACCGACTCGACGGTGTCCTGATTCCCGACACGGGCTTCATCGACGATCCCCAACTGGCGGCATTGAACCTGATGGACGCCGCCCAGCGCCGCGGAACCGTGCTCCGCCTGCGGACCCGGGTGGTCGGCGTGGCAATCGGCGGCGGACGGGTGACCGGCGTGGAGCTGGCCGACGGTTCCACCATCGATGCGCCCGTCGTGGTCAACGCCGCCGGGCCATGGAGTTCGGCACTGAACCGCCTGGCTGGCGTCACCGATGGGATGGCGGTCCACACCCGGCCCATGCGCCAGGAGGTGCACGTGGTCGGGAGCCCCCCCGGGTCAGGGCTCCACGACGGCGGCGCACTGCTGGCCGACCTGGACCTCGGCTACTACAGCCGTCCCCAGCCCGGTGGCACCATGCTTGTGGGCGGCGTGGAACCGGACTGCGACCCGCTGGAGTGGGTGGAGGATCCGGACGAGGTCTCACCCACCCCCACCGTGGAGTGCTTCGAGGCCCAGGTCTGGCGGCTGGCCCGTCGCCTTCCCGACCTGGCCGTGCCGCACCGTCCGACAGGGCTGGCCGGGGTCTACGACGTCACGCCCGACTGGCTGCCCATCTACGACCGGTCCTCGCTGGATGGCTTCTACCTGGCCATCGGTACGTCGGGCAACCAGTTCAAGAACGCCCCCCTGGTCGGCCAGATGCTGCTGGACCTGGTAGATGCCTGCGAGGCGGGCCACGACCACGACGCTGATCCCGTGACGACGGACTGCCACCACATCGGACGGACCCTGGACCTGGGGACGTTCTCACGCCTGCGGACCGAGGTGGCCACCAGCGGTACCGTGCTGGGCTGAGGCCCCCTACGGGGCGCCGGTCTGCGAGGCTCGGCCGATGGACGCCGTCTACGACTCCTCTGGCGGCCGCTCCTCCACCGACCGCTTCCCCGTCGGAGCGACCGTGACCCTCGAGGACCTGGCCAACGACGCCCACCCGTGCCTGGCCCGACTCCGGGACGCCGAACCGGTCTCGTGGCTACCGGCCATCGGGGGCTGGCTGGTGACCGGGAGGGAACCCGCCCTCACCGTGCTACGAGACGCCGATTCCTTCACCGTGGACGACCCCCGCTTCTCGACCGCTCAGGTGGTGGGACCGAGCATGCTCTCCACCGACGGCGACGACCATGCGCGCCATCGGACACCATTCGCCGCGGCGTTCAGACAGGTCGCCGTCAGGGATGGATTCGAGGCGTGGACGTCCACCGAGGCGCGGCGACTGCTGGCCGGGCACCTGGCCCTCGGCCACTGCGACCTGAGGCAGGTACTGGCCGGACCGTTGGCAGTTGGCGTGATCGCCCGCGCCCTGGAGTTGGCCGACGCGGACCCTGATCGGGTGCTGGGGTGGTACCGGGCGATCGTCGACGGTGTCGAGGGCGTGAACGCCGGCCGCGCTGTGGGCGACGGCACCCGCCGGGCCGTGGCCGACCTGCGCAGCGTCGTGGACCGCACGGTCCGGGACTCAGCCGGCTCACTGCTGGCCGAGGTGGCCGAGGGAGGCTCGCTGACAGCGGATGAACTCTTCTCCAATACGGCCGTGCTCATGTTCGGAGCCATCGAGACATCCGAGGGGATGACGGCCAACGCCCTGGCCCACCTCCTGGGCAGCGCCGACCAGCTCGAAGCCGTGGCGGCAGACCGGTCCCTCGTGCCCGATGCCGTGGAGGAGTCCCTCCGGATGGAACCGGCAGCCACACTGGTGGACCGGTACGCCACAGGTGCCGTGGAACTGGCTGGAATAGCGATCAGTGTCGGTGACCTGGTAACGGTCTCCCTTGCCGGCGCCAACAGGGACCCGGCCGTGTTCGTCGACCCGGACCGTTTCGACGTGGGTCGTCCGAACCTCAGCCTCCAGCTGGCCTTCGTGAGGGGCCCGCATACGTGCCTGGGGTTGCACCTGGCCCGGCTCCAGACGATCGCGGCGGTCGACGCCGTGCTGGACCTCATCCCCGGCGCCGGCCTCGACGACGACTTCGAGTCGGCCCGTGGCCTGGTGTTCCGAAAGCCGGCGACCGTGCCGGTGACATGGGATCACCCGCAGAGTGTCTGACCTGACCGGCCTGTGGTGCGTGCTGGAGGTCCGGGTGACCCCGAACGCCCGGCGCAACGACGTACGCCTCGTGGAGGGCACCATCCGTATCCGGGTGGGAGCGGCGCCCGAGGACGGCCGAGCCACCGAGGCGGCACGCCGGGCCCTGGCCAGGGCACTCGGCCTTCGCCGACCGGCCGTCAACCTGGAGGTGGGGGCCACCTCGCGCACGAAGCGCTTCCGGGTGAACGGCATCGATGGATCAGAGGCGCTCCGGCGCCTGGCCGGCTGACCGGTCAGGGGCGTCCGATGAGTTCGCGCAGGACTTCGACGTCTACGCCCAAGGTGGCCGCTGCTCCGGCAATATCCGGCGGTGGGGGTCCCAGAGCAGCCTCAAGTTCGGCAACGGTCACGCCGAGGGCCTCTGCCACCCTGGTCAAGTCGGGTGGGCCACTCGGGCCATCACCGGGACTACCTGCTCCTGGGCCGCCGTCCGGCCCGGCGGCACCAGCACTTACCTCGCCGTTGAGGCAGCGACCCACGTACGGGTAGTCATCGGTGATGACGTACAGGTACTCGCCACCGATCGTGATGCCGTTGCAGCTATCGAGCGCACCGCCCCCCTCGTTGTAGACCCAGTCAGAGGTGTAGGTGCCGTCAGGACTTGTTCCATCGATGTTGACCGCGTCCCCGGGGGGCAGGCTGAGCACGCAATCCGTACCGGTGCGATCTGCCATTGCCAGCTCATAGCCAGACTCGTAGGCGCCGGACTTTGAGTAATACATCAGGAAGCCGTCAGTAGCGAAACCCACATGAACGAGGTCCCCGTCGCGCTCATAGGCCTCCACCAGGAGTTGAGAGACACCGTGATAGTGGTACTCACCCGTTGGTTGGACGTGGGCATTGTTGAAGTCGAACCCGAGGTTGTAGATGTCCTGAAGGGCCTCAACCCGGAAGGTCTCCCCGGTTCCACACGTAACATTCTCCGCTGTGCCAGGCTCAAACTTCACCCCATTGACCGCAACACCCGTCATCCTGACGCCAGTAGCGGCGCCCGTGTAGATCGGTTCGGTAGCGAAGTCGTAACTGACATCTTGTTCAGAAATGGTGTTGGGGTTTCCGCTATTGGGAAAGTCACCGGTCTCGTGATCAGGCAGCGCATTGCTGTTGATGGTCCGGATCGACCCGTCGACAGTCACTGTCATCATCGTGCCGAACTCTTCGTCGACCAGGGTGTAGGAACCCAAATATTCCGAGCCGGTAGCCGTGGTCATTGCCGCGGTCGTGGCGGGGGCCTGAGTCGTAGTTGATGCGGTCGTGGCGGGGGCGGTCGTTTCCGCGCTGCCACCGCACGCGGAGACCACCAAGAGCACAACTAGACCAACAGCGCGCTGTACGGCCATTTGCTTTGCGGTCATTTCGTGTTCTCCATGTCACCAATCAAAAGATGGTGATTCGTAGTTGCACCACTGTCAGTTCAATACATCTCTTCTCTCTCTTACGCCAGTTACTCAGCACCTACGCCATGAGGCCAGCATTACGCATGAATCTGGCCGGGGTTCATAAAGGACCTGTTGGTGCTAGGCAAGGAATCTGTTGGCGCTCCTCCTCGCACTTCGTGGATCCCACCGGGGGGCCGGAACGCCCGAACCGTGGCGGTCCGGTCACAGGCCCTACGGTGGCGGCATGGCCCATGCCGAACGGCGGGCCGGAATAGGAGCGAGACGATGGGAGCCGACGGCACCTGGACGATGACCATGAAGACCCCCATGGGTGAGCAGGAGGGCACGCTCGACCTGCAGACCGACGGAACGGCGTTGACCGGCTCCATGAGCGGCCCCCAGGGTTCGATGGACCTGGAGGACGGCACCGCCGATGGCGACCAGTTGTCGTGGACCGTCAAGATGACGTCCCCGTTCCCCATCACGATCGAAGCCACCGCGACGGTCGACGGTGACTCCATCTCAGGCGAGGCCAAGCTGGGCGCCTTCGGAGTCGCCCCGTTCAGCGGCACCCGCACCTGACCCCGAAGAGGACAGAGCGATGGGTATGGACGGATTCTGGAATCTGGTCATACCCACGCCGATGGGCGACCACGACGGCACCCTCACCTGTCAGGTCGACGGGGCCACGCTGACCGGCACCATGACCGGTCCGGCCGGAGCCATGGAGATCCAGAACGGGACGGTGGAGGGCGACCGGGCCACGTTCACCGGTGAGATCACGTCGCCCATGGCCATGTCCTTCAAGGTCACGGTGACAGCCACGGGCGATGCCCTCGACGGCGAGGCTGACATGGGTTCCTTCGGGACCTCGGGCTTCTCCGGCACCAGGGCCTGACGGCACTCCTGACAGGCCGGACCGGACAGGTAAGCCGGGCCTGTCGTGGTTGGCGCCGTCAGGTTCGCCGTCGGGTGGCTCCTGACCACCAGTCGCCCGGCCTGAGTCGCCGACCGAACCCCAGGCGTCCATTCAGGGCGAGCATCACCGGGCGTAGGCGGGTGGCCGCCAGACGGCGGCCGATCCGGTGGCGTCGCTTCGAGAAGTCCTTGTTGTACGGGCAGACCCGGATGCAGATCATGCAGTCGCTGGCGATCTGGCCCCAGTAGGAGAAGCACTTCTCA
>DUAC01000067.1:4962-5236 GCA_012961035.1 Acidimicrobiia bacterium | reverse complement strand
GGACCCGACGACCTGGTGAGGTCCGTGGACCTCGTCGACGCCAACGGCCACCAGATGGACAGCGTGAGCTCGGGACGCCCGGTGCGCTTCCGGGTCCGCTACGACGCCGGGCGGGCCGGCGAGCCGGTCACCGTGGCACTCGGCCTCTACCGGGCCGATGGCACGCATGTGGCCAGCATCAACTCGGGAGCGGCATCGCGTGCCGTCGACGGCGGAGACGGCCTCGTCGAGGTGGACTACGCCATCGGGGCGCTGGCCGTGCAGCCCGGCATCT
>DUAC01000067.1:3083-4903 GCA_012961035.1 Acidimicrobiia bacterium | reverse complement strand
CGAGGTGGAGCCGACCGGCGGCGACCACCAGAACGGCCTGGTGGCCCTGGGTGGCACCTGGTCGGCACGATCGGCCGACCGATGAGGATGCGGCGGCAATGCGACGGATCGACCGACCGGTGAACGACAGGCGCTGGCGGGACGGATCCGAGGACCGGATCGCAGGGATCCTGAGGGACGCCACGGACCGCTCCAGCGGCTCGGACGAGCTGGCCGCCCACATCGACGACTGGCCGACCCGCTACCACTTCGGGCGGGCCCGCACGAACCTGCTGCATCCGATCCGACTGGGCCCCGGCGTCCGCGTCCTGGACGTGGGCGCGGGCAGCGGTGTGAACAGCCGTTGGGCGGCCGAACAGGGCGCCACCGTGGTGGCCGTGGAGGGCGACGCCCTGCGGGCCGAGGCCGCAGCCCTGCGCTGCGCCGGGCTGGACGTGGACGTCCGGCACGGCAGCGCCGGCGACCTCACCGACGACGAGGGCTTCGACGTGGTGCTCTGCATCGGCGTCCTGGAATACGCAGGCGACGACCCGGACCGGTTCCTGGGCCACCTGGCCGGCCTCCTGCGACCGGGTGGCGCCCTCGTGGTGGCCATCGAGAACCGCTTCGGCCTCGCCTACTGGCTGCAGGCCGACGAGGACCACCTCGGGCTGGCGTTCGTCGGAATCGAGGGCTACCCGCCGGTGGCCGCCACCGAGGCAACCGCCACCGTCCGCACCTTCTCGAGGCCCGAACTGGCCGAACGCCTCAGAGGCGCCGGGCTGACCTCCCAACGCTGGTACCAGCCGTTCCCCGACTACAAGCTGCCCACGGCCATCCTGACCGACCGCTGCTTCGACCAGCCCGACGCCGTGGACCTCGTAGACCAACTCGTCGGCCCCCCGATCGACCGCAGCCGCATGGGCGGCCGGATAACCGGTGACGAACGGGCCATCCACCGCCAGGTGGTGGCCGCCGGCATGGGCGCCGAGATGGCCAACTCGTTCCTGGTGGTGGCCGCTAGGGAGCAAGGCGTGCTGGAGAGGCGCTCGGACGGTGACGCCCTGGCCTGGCGGTTCACCGGCGACCGGCGTCGAGCCCACCTCCGGGTCCGACGGATCACCGACGGCGGCGTGAGACGCATCGACCGGCGTCCGATCCACCGGACCGAAGCCGGTGGGCAGGCAGGCGGCTGGCTGCACCTGAGGTCACCGGGCGGCACGGCAGACGACTACACGACGGGTCCGAACCTCGAGCAGGTGGCCCTGGACAGGCTCCGGGCCGGAGACATCGACGGGGTGAGGGCCGTCCTGGCCACCTGGTGGACCGTGGCCGACCGCTCCGCCACCGAACGACAGGTCACTAACGAGGAGGCCCACCCCTTCCTCCCCGCCGGATCCCGGACGGTGCTGCCCGGAGACCATCTGGACCTGGGGCTGGACAACCTCGTGGGCCCCGTGGAACGCCCCGCCGAGGTGCTCTTCGTGGACGACGAGTGGGAGGCGACCGGTGGCGTGGACCGCGACCTGGCCGCCGTGCGGACCTGCTGGAAGCTGGCCACCGCGGTGGTCTCCGGAGGCACCCGGCACCCGTGGCCGGCCAGCACGACGGTGGACAGGATGGCTGCGAAGTTCTGCGACCTGCTACCCGGCGTCGTGGGCGACCCGTCCATCGACCACCTGCACGTGGCGGAGGCCGCCCTGCGGGTGGAGGCAATCGGAGGCGACATCGCCACCCACGTCGCCCAACTGCGGGCCGTGGGGCGCCGCAGCGTGGCCGACCGCACCGTCGGTGCCGGCCACCGCTCACCGCTGCGTCGACGGCTCGCCGCCCTGAAGCGC
>DUAC01000067.1:0-2984 GCA_012961035.1 Acidimicrobiia bacterium | reverse complement strand
TCCGGCGGTGACGTAGCCGCCAGCGGTGAGCACGTCGACCACCTCGTCTCCCCGACCCTTCCGGAGGCAGACCACGTCCGGAGCCAGCACGTCGAGTGCCCGGGCCGTCGCCTCCGTCCCCCACTCGGCATAGCCGTGCTCAAGTGCGTGGGTGAGGGTGAGGCGGTCCAGGGCATGGAAGTCCCGTCCGGCATGGCGGCCCCGCAGGTATGACGCCCGGGGGTTCACGGCCCTCACGTCGACACCCAGCACCGACACGGCGAAGTCAACGTCCTCCGGTCCGGCCACCGTGCCACCCACCGGCGCCATGTAGACGAGCGTCCGGGCGCTGTCCACCTCGGGCCGCGGCAGGTCCACCACCGGTGGCCAGGCCATCTCGGTCCCCCTGTTGGCACTGCTGGTGATCGGAGTACCCACGACGAGCAGCAACGCCAGCACCACCACCGCCGAGACCACCGGGGCGGCCCGCACCCCGGGTCGACCGGCTGTCACGACCAGTCCCACCATCGCCGGCAGCGGGAGCACCCACAGCGTGCGCCAGGCCACTGCGTCGGCCTCACCAGCCGCATCCAGCACGTCGAGCACCCCGGGGGCCAGGAAGGCCCCGAACACCACCACCGGTCCGGCCAGGAGCAGCATGCGCGAGCCCCGCGAGCCCACCACCGCCCAGGCGGTGAGCGCGGCGGCAAGGGCCACGTATGCCGCCAGCCCTTCGCCGAACACCATCCTGAGCATGGCGATCGGCTCCGTCCCGCTGTCCAGGAATCGCCGCACGTCAAGGAGGCCGAGGACCGCGGCGGCATCGCCCAGTCGCTGCGGCGCGGCGAACAGGGCGTAGAACCCGGCCAGCAGGGCCGGAACGGTGGCGGCCACGGACCTGAGGATTCGACGCGGCTCGCCGGCGTCCAGTGCCGTGGCGGCCACGGCGGCCAGCACCACCGGTGGGGCGACAAGCACCGACGAGGAGGTGAGCCCCAGCCCGGCGACGACCCCGACCGCCAGGGCCAGCAGGTGGCGTCGCAGTCCCGTCCGGCCGTAGGCAGCCCCGTGGTGCCAGAGGGTTGGAACCACCAACAGCAGGAAGACAGCCTTGCCCTGCCAGGACCGACCCGCGAAGAAGTTCCCGAACGAGCCGTGCACGGCACCGTCCAGCACCAGGAACAGTGTCCCCGCCCACGTGGCGGCCGCCGCCGACCGGGCACCCAGGCCCCGCAGGAGGCGCCAGGTGGCCAGCACCGCCAGTGCCGCGATCAACGGACCGAAGCCGAGGTGCGTGAGCGCCACGGCCGACACCCGGCCGGCCGCAGCCGCACTACCCAGCAGGGCCTCCACCGAGGTGGAGAGAACCGCCGGGCGCTGCAGCGGCAGGACGTCGTCGCTGAAGATGGTGTCGCGATCCGGGAACACGCCGTCATGGGCGGCCACCCACGCCGACCGGTTCACGACGAACACGTCGTCCAGATCGGGACGGACCATCACCAGGGACAGCAGGGCCGCCAGCCCGGCAAGCACCAGGACCGAGACAGCGGCGGTACGCGAGGTGCGGTGCAGTGCGGCACGAACGGTCGTGGCCGGCGTCGAACCCGCGTCCCGGACGGCATACGCAGCCACGGCCAGGACGCCGACCAGGCCCAGCCAGGCCAGCGGCCACCAGAGGCCATCCACGTCCACGAAGGCCAGCACCGCGGCACCTGCCAGGGCCAGGACCACCGGCGTGGCGGGAATGCGACCCGCAGAACCGTGGCCACCCACGGCGGCCCAGCCACCCGTCGACCGGGTCAGGAGGACGGCGAGGGCGATGGTCGCCACCACCCACAGGCCGAACGCCGGATCACGGGTCACCCCGACCAGGCGGGCCAGGTGGAAGACCACCGTCCAGATGGCCAGCGCCCCGACCACCAGGTCCAGCACCCGGTCGGATCGTCGGGCAATGAGGTCGCCCGCGTCGACGTGCACGATCAACCCACCGCCCGGGCCACCGCCTCGGCCAGGGCCTCACGATGGTCGCGGATGGTGACGTTCCCAAGGGACCTCAGCACGGCGTTGTCCAGTGCCGAGTACAGGGGCCGTCGGGCCGGCAGGGTGCCATCCAGCCCCGGATCCGAGGTTCGCACCACACGGCCCGGGTCCAGGCCGGCAGCCGTCGCCACCCCACGGGCGAAGTCGAACCAGCTGGTCGGGCCTGCATTGGTCGCATGCACCACCCCGGCCACCCGTTCCTCGCACAGGTACCTCAGCACGGGCACCAGGTCGGCAATGAAGGTGGGGCAGGCCACACGCTCGTCGCCCATCCTCACCGGGCCGCCTGACGCCAGGGCCACGATGAGGCGCTCGACCATTCCGGGGGCGTCGGCAGGCTGCAGCCAGCTGGTGCGCACCACGGTGGCCGACGGCCCGGCCGCCGCCTCGCCTGCCAGCTTGACGGCCCCGTAGACGCTCAACGGATCGGTCGGGTGGTCCTCCGGGTACGGCACGTCGGCCTTCCCGTCGAAGACGAAGTCGGTGGAAACGTGCAGGAGGTGGGCTCCCACCTCCTCGGCCGCCTCACGGAGGTAGCCGACCGCGGCGGCGTTGATCCGCTGCGCCCGCTGAGGATCTCCCTCGCAGCCGTCCACGTCGGTCCATGCGGCACAATTCACGACCAGTGATGGCGTGCAGGAGGCGATGGCGGCATGGACCGCCTTTCGGTCGGCCACGTTCAGGGCGATCCGTGAGAGCCCGAACACCGGCCCGTCGTCAGCGAACGCCCGGACAACCTCGCGACCCAGACGGCCTGCGGCGCCGGTCACCAGAACCCTCATGCCCGATCCCCCAGCAACGGCTCCCACCAGTCGGCGTTGTCCCGGTACCAGGCCACGGTCTCCGCCAGCCCGTCGTCCAGGTCATGCACCGGCGCCCATCCCAGGGCACGGATCCGGCTGGTGTCCACCGAGTAGCGACGGTCGTGGCCGGGACGGTCGGCGACGTACTCAATGCTGGAGGCG
>DUAC01000066.1 GCA_012961035.1 Acidimicrobiia bacterium | reverse complement strand
GGACGGCGGGTCCCGTCTACCTGACCATCCGGTCCCTCGTCCGGTGCCTGCTCTGGCCCTACTTCCGGACCCGGGTCAGCGGCCGGGAGCACATCCCACCGGATGGACCGGTGATCCTGGCCCCTGTCCACCGCTCCAACCTGGACTCCCTGATGCTCTCGCCGCTGACGCGTCGGCGCCTTCGGGCCCTGGCCAAGGAGAGCCTGTTCGAGGCAGCGCCGATGGCGTGGCTGCTCGCCTCCCTGGGGGCCTTCCCGGTGCGTCGGGACTCGGCCGACCGGGAATCGATGCGCATCGCCCGGGAACTGCTGGCCGAGGAAAACCTGCTCCTCGTCTTTCCGGAGGGGACGCGGCACGAAGGTGACCGGGTGGCCGAGTTGTTCGACGGGACGGCGTGGCTGGCGGCGAGGACGGGATCCAGGGTCGTGCCCGTGGGCATAGCCGGTACCGGCGATGCGATGCCGACCGGGGCACGGCTGCCACGGCCTGCGAAGGTCCGGATGGTTGTAGGGCCGGCCATCCCGCCGCCGGAGCCGAAGGCCTCACGAAGCGCCCTGCGGGCCTGGACGGAGGGCCTGGCTTCCGCCCTGCAGGCCGCACAGGACGAGGCGGTAGGGGGCCGGCCGGGCAGCGACTGAGCCTGGTCCCTGCCGGGCCGGGGCGGCCCTACCGCGGTCGGACTTCCGACAGGTCGCTGCCGAGGTTCTGCCGCTGGTCTGGGGGGTTCTGCCGCCGGGCCACGGAGGTTTCGTCGCCGGGTCACGAAGGTTCCGACACTGGTCTGCTGCTCCGGGGGTGGCAGGGTGGACCAGTGCAGGTTCAGGCGGCGCGGGGCCGTGCAGCGGCGATCAGTGCCGTCGGCTTCATGGCGCTCGGTCCGAGCATCGTCAAGAAGGTGTCGATGGACGAGATCGCCTTCGTGTTCTGGCGCCTGGCCGTGGCGGCCCTGCTGTACGGGATAGTGCTCCTCGCCTCGGGGAAGCGCCTCAGCCTCCACGACATCCGGCGTTCGATGTTGGGCGGCCTCCTGTTCGGCGTCAACCTGGTGTTCTTCATCTTTGCCATGCGGCGTACGAGCGCAGCCAACGCGGTGGTCATCTGGTCGTTGCAGCCCGTGGTCCTGCTGGCCGTGGCAGGACCCATGTTCGGGGAGCGCCCGAGCCGCACCATCTACGGATGGTCGGTGGTGGCGTTCGGCGGCGTGGTGCTGGCCATGTACTCCTCGGGTGCCAGCGGTGTGGCCACCAGACAGGGTGACCTGCTGGCACTCGTGATGATGCTCCTGTTCTCCGCCTACTACGTGGTGAGCAAGCGCGCCCGGGAGACCATCGCCTTGGCCAACTACCAACTTGCCCTCACCCTCGTGGCCCTCGTGGCCGTGCTGCCGTTCGCGTTGGTGATGGAGGGCGGTGTGGCACTACCGGGGAGTGACGACTGGTTCCTGATCGTCGCCATGGCGGCTCTGCCGGGAACCGGCCACCTGCTCACCAACTACGCCCACGGCCATACGACCCTGACCATGATGAGCCTCATCAACCTGCTCTTCACGGCCGTGGCGCCGCTCTACGCGTGGTGGCTGGTGGGCGAGCGCATCGGCGGCCTCCAGGCGGTGGGCCTGGGAGTGGTCATGGCCGCCCTCGCCTTCGTGGTGACCCGACCGGTAGAGGTGGTGGACCGGGTCTAGTCGACCAGGCTGGCCGACTGGACCGTGTCGCCGCGTAGGAACCGGAGCACCCACTCCGCCACCTCCACCCGGTGGAGCGGCGCGTCGAGCGTCGCCAGGGCATCGTCCAGCACGCCTGGTACACCGGACGACGAGTACCTGCCCCGGTAGAGGGCCTCTGCGAAGGTGGCGTCGAACTCCGGGTGGGCCTGGATGCCGAGGAGATGGTCGCCCACGGCCAGGGCGGCCACCGGACAGTGGGCCGACGAGGCGATGCGGCGGGCGCTGCGCGGCAGGTCCAGCACCTGGTCGTGGTGGCAGTGGAAGATCCCGACCGTGTCGTGCCCCGGGGTCATCCAGCCCTCGCGCTGGTCCACGTGAACCGCCCGGTTGCCGATGCCCAATGTCCGTACGCGCTCGACCCTGCCTCCGAGCGCCTCGGCGATGACCTGGTGGCCGAAGCAGACGCCCACCGTCGGGGCCCTGGCGGAGTCGAGGTCCCGCACCAGGTCCAGCAGGTCGTGGATCCACGGCTCGTCCTCGTAGGCGCCGCGTGCCGATCCGGTGATCAGCCAGCCGTCCTGTTCGTCAGGTGCTGACGGGAACGTGCCCTCCATGACCGGGTAGTCGACGATTTCCACGCCGGGTCGGACTGCCGAGAAGAGGTCGGTGAAGAGCTTCTGGTAACCCTCGTAGCGCGGGCGTAGGACCTCGAAGATCTCGTCGCAGCGCAGCAGCCCGATCCGCATCCGGCAAAATGTAGTGGAGGATGACCCTGGGTCGGTGAGACTCCGCCGATGCGTCGGGGACTCTTGTTCATTCTGGCCTCGCAGGTCATGTGGGGTGTTTCGCCGGCCTTCTGGCGTGGCGTAGCGGCCATTCCGGCGGTGGACGTGTTGGCGCACAGGGTTTGCTGGACGTTCGTGGCCATGTCCGTCGTGCACCTGGCGCGCCGGTCCTGGCGGGAGGTCAGGGAGGCTGCACGCTCACCCAGGATCCTCGGCCTGGAGGCTCTGGCCGGGGTCCTGCTCGGCTCGAACTGGCTGGTCTGGTTGTGGGCCGTCAACAACGAGAGGGTCCTGGAGGGGAGCCTCGGCTACTTCATCACGCCGCTCGTCAGCATCCTGCTGGGCGTGCTCGTCATCGGCGAACGCCTGCGGCGTGGCCAGTGGCTCGCCGTGTCATTCGGTGTTGCCAGCGTGGTGTGGTTGACCATCGACATGGGGCGCCTGCCCTGGGTCTCGCTGTGCCTGGCTGCGACCTTCGGCAGCTACGGGCTCATCAAGAAGAAGGTGGACAGGCCACCGCTGGACATGCTTGCCATCGAGCTGTCGGTGATGCTGCCGGTGACCCTCGCGTTCCTGGCGTTCCGGACGGCCAGCGGCCACGAGGTCCTGATGTCAGGCACCCCCGTCGAGGCACTGATCCTGGTGGCCAGTGGGGCCTTCACCGCGATACCCCTGCTCTTGTTCGCCGGGGGCGTCCGGCGCGTGCCGTTGGCGGTCGTCGGCGTCCTGCAGTACCTGTCACCGTCGATCAACTTCCTGCTGGGCGTCCTGGCGTTCGGTGAGGCATTCGACGCCGGTCGCCTGGTCGGCTTCGTCCTGGCGTGGGCGGGACTCGCTGTCTTCACCGTGGACGGGATCAGTTCGACCCGCCCACCACGACGCCGGGTCTGAGGAGAGCCGCCACCGGCCGGTAGGCCCGATGCCTGCAGACGCAGGAGTCGGCCCGGTGCTAGCTGGCCTGGCCGCCGTCGGTTCCAGGCGGCCGTGGAGCGGGTGGCTCAGGTGGCGGCACCCACGGCGCCAGCACCTCGGCGACGAACGCCGGTGCCTCGACCTCGAGGCGGCGACGGTTCAGGGAACGGGCGGCTACGACCTCGGCGCCGTTTCCGCTGAGCAGGGCGGCCAGCTTGTCGGCAGCGTTGCCGGGGTTCAGGGCGTGCGTCATGAAGGCGACCACCTTCTTGTCCCATAGCGGGGGGATCTGTGAGATCTTCCCGGCGTCGCCCGGCCGGTGGCCGAAGAGGACCAACCCGTCGACCCAGGTGCCGACGAACACGAGGTCGGCCAGGGCCAGTTCCGCGTAGTCGAGGTTGCCGACCGGTCGCACGGCGACCGTGGCTCCGGTCGCTGCGACTGCTCCGCCGATCAACTCGGCCGCCCGCCGGGTGTTGCCGGTGCGACTCTGGTGGATGACGACCACGTTCACGGCCTCAGTGTGCCCCCGCAGGGTGGGTAGTCCTACACTCGCCGCTGTGCCGACCTATGACTACCGATGCGGTGTGTGCGAGGTGGTCTTCGAACGGCGACGTCCGATGGCCGAGTCGTCGGATCCGGCAGCCTGTCCGGACGGGCACGATGGTGCGCGTCGCGTGCTCTCGGTGTTTGCCGCCGTGGGCGGCTCCGGGCCGGACCGTTCCGCTGCTCCGATGGGCGGTTGCGGTGGGGCCTGCGCCTGCCATCCCGGGTGAGTAGGGAGCATCCATGACGGGACGCCTCGAGGGAAGGATCGCCTGCATCACCGGTGCCGGTTCCGGCCTGGGTAGGGCCATGGCGATCCGGTTCGCCGAGGAGGGGGCCACGGTGGCCGCCCAGGACCTCCGCTGGGAGGCTGCCGACGAGACCCTGCACCTCCTGAATGGTGACGGCCACCGGGCGTTCGCCGGTGACGTGTCCGATGAGGCGGCGATGGGCGCGGTCTTCGCTGAGATCTACGGTGCCTATGGTCGGCTGGATATCCAGGTCAACAACGCCGGCGTGGATCGACTTCCGGGCGATGGCTTCGACGAGATGCTGGCCGGCGAGGGTCCGCAGATCTCGCTGATGGACCACGGTGCCTTCATACGGATGCTGGCCATCCATGTAGGTGGCACCTTCCTGTGCACCCGCGAGGCCGTGAAGCTCATGGACCGGGGTGGCTCGGTGATCACGTTGTCCAGCATCGCCGGACTGGCCGGGTGGGGACCGGTCCACTACGCCTCCGCCAAGGGCGCGATCCTGGGATTCACGAAGGCGGCCTGCAGGGAGCTGGGGGCAATGGGCATACGCATCAACGCCATCGCCCCCGGGGTGATCGACACCCCGATGACCGCCGGCGTGGACGAGGCCCTCCTGGCGCCGCTCGTCATGATGACGCCACTTGGGAGGAAGGGGACGGCTGAGGAGATCGCCGCCACCGCCCTCTACCTGGCGTCGGACGAGAGCTCGTTCACCACCGGCCAGTGGTTGTCGCCCAACGGGGGCCTGATCACCATCTAGGCGGGCACCGGGTATGCAGCCCGGATGGCCTGGTCAGGTCCAGGCGCTCAGTTGGTCAGGTCCAGGTCCAGCAGGTGGCGCTCCGCCACCTCTTCGGAGAGTCCCATCTCCGCCATCCCGGCGGCCAGCACCAGGCGGTAGGAAACGCTGGGCGGGGCTGCCGGCGGCGGCTGGCTGGTGGCGAGGGTGCACGCCGGGTATCCGTCGATGGCCTCCATGCCGAGGAGCAGGTCGATGACACCGTCCAGCACCCGAACGGACTCACCGGGCCCGGGCACCTGGTCGGGGAGCGAGGCCGCAGAGGTGGGGAGGCCGTTCTCCTGGGCCACGATGTCGGCCAGCTGATCCCATGTGACCAACCAGGCCCGCCCGACCACGGGTAGCCGGTCCTGGGATGTCGGTTCGGCGGGGCACATGCAGCAGGCGCCGTTCCAGCGTCGGGACTCGCCGCCGAAGTACACGGGGTACGGGACCACCACCTGGCGGTCGCCGGTCGGCAGGGTCGTGTCGGTGCTGCCCCGGTGGGCGCCCCAGACGGCATCGTCGCCGCAACCGGTTATGTAGGCGAGGAAGCGGTCGGTCAACAGGTTCGAGCCGTAGGCCACGTACCAGACGGGTTCGGTGGGGTTCACAGGCCGGGCCCGCAGCGGTGAGCGCGCATCAGCCCAGGAGACGGGCCAGGCCGTCGGCGGCCGGGTCGCCATCCGGGGGAGGCTCCTCGTGCAGGCGGTTCAGCCAGGAGAGGCTGACGTAACCGGCCATCACCGCCCCACCGTCGGTCTCCGGTGGCAGGTCGCCGGCCTCGCCCCAGTCCATCTCCACCCGGTAGGTGCCGGCATGGCCCTCCTTGGGCACCAGGCCGGCGGTGGTGAGGCTCCGTGGTGGTGCCGATCCGGTCACGGTGTGGCGCCAACCCTGGATCTCACGCATCTCCAGGTTGGGCACGTTCACGTTCAGGACCGATGGAGTGGCCGGCGGGGAGGCGAGGACCCCGGCGACGACGGCATGTGCCACGGTCGCAGCGGTCGACCACCGCTGGTTGACCAGCACCTCGTCAGCTCCCTGGCCTTCGATTCCCCAGCCTGTGACGGCCTGGCTGACGGCGATGCCGGTGATCTTCCCGTTGCGGGCCGTGAGGGCCGCGCCCACGGTGCCCGAGTGGTACACGGACCGGCCGACGTTCATCCCCGGGTTGATCCCGGCCACGACCAGGTCGAACGGGTCGCCGAAGAGGCCGAGGCGGCTGTAGATGACGCAGAGGCCGGGGGGCCCGCTGACCGACCACGCCCGGTCCACCCCGTCGATGTGGGCATCGTGGACCTCGGGTCGGATGAGGTGCATGGCGCCCAGCGAGGCCCCGGCGCCCGAGTACTCGCTGTCGGGGGCCACCACCGTGACGTCGCCAAGGTCCACGAGGGCGCGTGCCAACTGGTGGAGGCCGTCGGAGTCGATGCCGTCGTCGTTGGTGACCAGGATCCTCATGGCAGGCGACCGTAACGGTGGCACGGTGCCGGGGCGTCAGCCGCCGAGTCGGGTGCTGAGGCGCTCACACTCGGCCATCAACCGGGCTGCGGTGTCCTTTGCCGTCTCGTGCTCGGCGACGACGGTGGCGGCCCGGTCCGGGTCCTGGTACAGGTCCGGGTCGGCCAGGCGGTTCTGGATTTCCAGGACGCTGGCCTCGGCGGCCTCCCAGTCTCGTTCGGCCCGGGCGAGGCGTCGCCGGATCCCCTGGTCGGGGTCCTTCGGCTTGCCCTTCTTCTGCTTCTTCGCCGCGGGTCCCGCCCCCTGGGCAGCCCGGCCACCCGTCTTGTGGACGGATGGCGCAGGGGCGGCGTCAGGCCGCGTCGGGTAGAGGATCCGGTCCGGGACACCCTCGTGCCACACGGCCCGCCCGTTCCTCACCTCGACCAGCACGTCGGCCACCGACCTGATGAGGTGCCTGTCGTGGGTGATCAGCACCACGGTCCCCGGGTAGGCCTCCAGGGCGTCCTCCAGGACGTCGCAGCTGGGGAGGTCCAGGTGGTTGGTCGGCTCGTCCAGGATCAGGAGGTTCACCGGCACTGCGAGGGTCTTGGCCAGCGCCAGCCGGGTCTGCTCGCCACCTGAGAGGTCCCCTACCCGCCGGTCCACGGCGTCGCCACGGAAGCCGAAGGATGCCAGGTAGGTCCGGGGATTGCGGCCGTCGGTACCGACGCCCGGAACGGTCTTGAACTCCTCGAGCACCGTGCGCTGATCATCCAGGATCTCGGCCTGCAGTTGGTCGAAGTGGGAAATGTCCACGTTCGTGCCACGGGTGACGCGGCCGGCCAACGGCGCCATCTCGCCTGTGAGGAGTCGGACGAGGGTCGTCTTGCCGGCGCCGTTGGGGCCGACCAGGGCGACCGTGCGCCCGCGTTCGATGTCGAACGTGACGTCTCGGAGCACGATCTCGGGCTCCAGGCCGTCGCCGTCGTCGTATCCCGCCGTGACCCCTTCCAGTTCGGCCACGAGGCGTGAGGAGCGGCGTGGCTTCGGGAACCCGAACCGGGAGGCGGGATTCTCCGGTCGGTCGACGACCACCCTGTCCAGCTTCTCGAGGGACTTGATCCTGCTCTGGACCTGCCGGGACTTCGTGGCCTTGTACCGGAAGCGTTCGATGAACCTCTCCGTATGGGCCACCTGTCGGGACTGTTGAGCCGCCATGGCCTGCTGGAGGAGCAATTTCTCCTCGCGTGCCACCACGAAGTCGGCGAAGCCGCCGACGTACTCGGTCAGGCGACTACCGGCGAGTTCGATGACGCGGTTGGCAACGGCGTCGATGAAGTCCCGATCGTGGCTCACGAACAGGAGGCCCCCAGACCAGGCGGCCAGGTGCTGCTCCAGCCAGGCCACGCTGTCCACGTCCAGGTGGTTGGTGGGCTCGTCCATGATGAGCAGGTCCGGGGCCGAGAGCAGCAGGCGGGCGAGGGCCACCCGCATGCGCCAGCCTCCCGACATCTCGTCCATGGGCCGACCGTGGTCCGCCGGGTCGAATCCCAGTCCGGAGAGGATCCGGTGGGCGTCGGACTCCACGGCGTACCCGCCGATCTGCTCGAAGCGGGACTGGGCTTCGCCGAAGTCGTCCAGGGCCCGAACCTGGTCGGCCCCGGAGGTCTCGCCGATCCTGATTCCCAGGGCCTCGATCTGGTGGGCCAGTTCCGTGACGGGACCGGCACCCAACATCACCTGCTCGAATACCGACCTACCGGTCTCGGTCGGTAGTTCCTGTGGCAGGTAGCCGATCCGGAGGTCCCTGGGACGGTGGACCTCGCCGGTGTCTGCGTCCTGCAGGCCGACGATGGTCTCGATGAGGGTGGTCTTGCCGGTGCCGTTGCTGCCCACCAGGGCGATCCGTCGGCCCGGCCCCAACTGCAGGGAGGCGTCCTTGAAGAGGGTTCGGGTCCCGAAGGATCGGGACAGGCCGGAGGCGGTCAGCACCCCGGGAGGGTATCGCCGCGCAGGCTGGTGCCCCGGTGGCGTCGGCCCGTCAGGAGGAAGGTGGGTCCCATCGGATGACGGCCGCCGCAGAGGACATCCCCGCACCGAAGCCGACCATGAGCACCAGGTCGTCGGGCGCCACCCGATCGTTGTCGAGGGCGTCCACCAGCGCCAGGGGAATGGACGCCGCCGACGTGTTCCCGGTCCTCTCCAGGACCATCGCGGCCTTCTCCCGGGGAATGTCCAGGCGTTTCATGGCGGCGTCGATGATCCTGATGTTGGCCTGGTGCGGCACCACGAGGGTTATGTCGTCCATTGTCACGCCGGCGTTGTCCATGGCGTTGCGGGCGGTGCTCTCCATGGCCAGCACGGCCCTGCGGAACACCTCCTTGCCGTTCATGAAGATCTTGCCGCCATGTTCGCAGGAGAGGATTCCGGCAGCCGACCCGTCCGACATGAGGTCCCAGCCGAGCAGGGTCGGGGAGTCGGCCGATCGTTGGATCACGACGGCCCCAGCACCGTCCCCGAACAGCACACACGTCCCGCGGTCGGTCCAGTCGACCAGGCTGGAGAGGGCGTCGCTGCCGATGAGCAGGATCGTGTCCACGCCGCCATCGGAGAACTGCATGGCCGTCACCAGGCCGTAGACGAAACCCGAGCAGGCGGCGTTCATGTCGATCGCTCCACACGCCAGCCCCAACTCGTGCTGGACGACCGATGCGCTTGCTGGGAACTGCTGCTCGGAGCTGCATGTGGCCAGGAGCAGGAGACCGACATCGCCCGGGTCGACACAGGCCATGGCCAGGGCATCGCGTCCGGCGATGGTCGACATCTCGGAGACCTTGCCGCCGACGTGCCTGGCGGAGATCCCACTGCGCTCCCTGATCCATTCGTCGGTGGTGTCCACGAACTCCGCCAGGTCGTGGTTGGTGAGCCGTCGCTCGGGGAGGTGGGTCGCCCAACCGGTGATGCGGCCGTGGGCCATGCGTTGCTCCGATGTGGTTTCAGGTGAGGGAGGGGGCCGGACGGTGACCGGCCCGCTGAAAGGGTAGTCAAGTGGGGATGCGGGCCGTGGTGGCCAGTCGCCGGGGCCGGTGGTCGGGTTAGGGTCGACCCGCATGGAGGATCACGAGGTCGCCGGACTCCTGGCCGGCGAGGCCGGGGATCTTCTGCTCGAGATCCGGGACCGTGCCATGGCTGAGGGGTGGTCCCCCAACCGGCTCCGGGACGAGGGTGACCGCCAGGCCCACCGACTCCTGGTCGATCGCCTGAATGGGCTGCGACCCCACGACGCCCTGCTTTCCGAGGAGGGTCAGGATGACGGCGCGCGTGTCGATGCCGAGCGGGTCTGGATCGTGGATCCGTTGGACGGCACCCACGACTTCGGTCGACCGGGGAGCATCGAGTGGGCCGTCCACGTAGCCCTCGTGGTGGACGGTTCGCCGTCAGCGGCGGCAGTGTGCCTGCCGGCGAGTCGTCGTCTCTACGGGACGGCGATGTCCACCGCAGCGCGCCCAGCGGAACGGGACCGTCCGGTCGTCATCACCAGCCGGTCACAGTGGGGGGAGGCCGAGGAGGTGGCGGCGGCGATCGGGGGAGTGGTCCGGTCCTGTGGGTCGGCAGGGGTGAAGGCCATGGCCGTGGTGGCCGGATCGGCGGACGTGTACGTGCACCCGTCAGGGCTCTACGAGTGGGATGCCTGTGCACCGGCCGGGGTGGCGATGGCGGCCGGGCTGGACGTTCACGGTGTGGACGGTTCTCGCCTCCAGTTCAACAAGGCCCGCCCGGTCGTACCGGGCCTCGTCATAAGTCGACCCGAGTACACGGTGTCGGTGCTCGGCGCCCTCCGCTGGTAGCCGGGTCCGTCAGGCCACCAGCAGGCGGAGCAGTTCGTCGACCTGCTCCGCCAGGGCGGCCTCGTCAGCGTTGTTGACCACGACGTGGTCCGCCACGGCGCGACGGTCCGCATCGGTGGCCTGGGCGGCCATTCGCGACCGGGCATCGTCGACAGCCATGCCCCTGGCGACCAACCGCTCCAGTCGCACCTCGGCCCTGGCCTCCACCACGACCACCTCGGTGTAACCGCGCCCGTCGGCCAACTTTCCGAGGTCGCTCTCCACGAGCACGGCCATGTCCAGCACCACCAGGTCCGGCGGGTCCTCGGACAGGGCCTCCATGCACCGTGCGATCTCGCGGTCGATGGCGGGGTGGCTGATCGCCTCAAGGTCGGTGAGACGACCCTCGCAGGAGAACACCTCGCGGGCCAGCGCCGCCCGGTCTATCTCACCGTTGGCGTCCAGCACGCCGTCGCCAAACTCGGACACCACCGCACGTCGGATCTTGTCGTGGGTGAGGACGCTGCGCCCCAGGGCGTCGACGTCGACCACCACCGCACCCCGTTCGGCAAGCAACCCGGCGACGGTGGACTTGCCGGCGCCAATGCCCCCGCATATGCCGACGACCTTCACCTCCCGGTCAGATTGCCGGAGAGATCAGGCCGTAGTGGCCGTCGAATCGCCGGTACAGCACCTGGCCCCGGCCCGAGTCGGGTTCGGCGAAGAACACGAACGGCTCGTCGCCTTCGTCCAGGAGCACCTCGGCATCGAGCAGCGGAAGGTGGTTCAGGACCAGGGTTGCCGCATGGATCGGGGGGCGGGTGTCGCCGGGCAGGTCCTCCCCGTCGACTGCGGGTACGACGTGGATGGCGTCGTCTCCGTTGTGGAACACGACGCGGTCGATGTCGTGGTCGGTGTCCAGGTACAGGTAGAAGCCATGGTCCAGGAGGTCCATCTCGTCAGCCGCCTCCTCGACCGTCATGGGGTGCATGGCGAGCGACTTGTGGCGCACCACCTCGCGTTCGTCTGGCGGGATCAACGCGAATCCGGGATGGCTGGCGACAGGTTCCGGCTCGCGGTCGTGGCGCCGGCCCTCGAGGCGCTTGCGGTGCCGTCGGAGCCGTCGACCCAGGCGATCGTCCAGTTTGTCGATGGCCTCGATCATCGTGTCGGCCGATGCGTGGGCCCGGATCGCCACGCCGTTCAGGTCGAGCGTGGCCTCCGCTATGGCGGCCAGCGACTCCGACGTGCCCTCGCGGAGCCTCAGTTTGACCACGGCTGCGAGCACAGGCTCATGGCCCAGGTCGCACAGGTCCCGCACCTTCCCAGTCGCATGTTCCCGATCGTCGTTCCTCACAGGTCCCTGCGTGAGAATTTCGACTTCACAGACGGCATGTGGCTTGGTCAAGCCTTCTCCTTCATGTGTCGACCCCGGTGGATCATCGCCGGGAATGTGCCAGCCCATCATGGCGCGTGGGGGTGGCGTTGTCAGCCCCGGCCGGCCCCGGAGGGACGTGTCGACGACGAGGGAATCCCGGACAGCCCGGCGAGACTGCGGGCCTATGGCATTTCGACTGGGAAACCTCCGCGATGGTAGGGCCGTCCTCATGGACGATGGCCTGGTAGCGGCAGTCGACGGTGCGACGGCCCGCTGGTGGGACCTCGGCCGTCTGACCGATGGCCGCCTGGCAGACCCGATGGATGCCCTCGGCGATCCGGCGGCCCTGCACGCGCTGACCGATGCGGCGGGCATTCCCTCCGGTGGGGCGGACGGCTGGGTCGGCCTGGACGGTCTGGGTCCGGCCGTGCCCAGACCCCGCAAGGTCTTCGGCATCGGCATGAACTACCTGGCCCACATCGACGAGATGCACCGGGCTCCGTCGACCGCCCTCGTCATCTTCACCAAGTTTCCGTCCTGCCTGGTGGGTCCGGCCGACGACGTCGTGGTGGTCGGGGATCGCACCGACTACGAGGTGGAGCTGGTGGTGGTGGTGGGTCGACGGTGCCGCCACCTCGACGAGTCCGACGTGTGGGATGCCGTGGCCGGCGTGACCGTGGGCCAGGACATCTCGGAGCGGGCACTCCAGACGGCCTCGGAGCCAGCCCAGTTCAGCCTCGGCAAGAGCTACGACACGTTCGGGCCCATCGGTCCGAACGTCGTGTCCATCGACCTGCTGGAGGAGAGGGACGACCTCCTGCTCGGCTGCTCGGTGGATGGCGAGGTCCGACAGGACAGTCGGACCAGCAGGATGATCGTCGGTGTGAGGCAGCTGGTCGCCTACCTCTCGAGCGTCTGCACGCTGGAGCCGGGTGACCTGGTGTTCACGGGTACGCCGGCCGGCGTGGGCGATGCCCAGGGCAGGTGCCTGCGTCGCGGCCAGCGGATCCAGTCCCACATCGCCGGGGTCGGTCACATGGTCAACGACTGCATCTGATCACGGTCATGGCGCCGGTCGGCCCTGGCCGGGCGCCTGATGGTCGGAACCTGGCAACTAGTCCAGGTTCACCGGCGTGGAGACCTCGTCGAAGAAGTCCCCACCCTTGTCGTCGACCACGATGAACGCCGGGAAGTCCTCCACCCGGATGCGCCAGATGGCTTCCATGCCGAACTCCGGGTACTCCAGGACCTCGACGCTACGGATGGAGTCCTGGGCCAGACGGGCTGCGGGCCCACCTATCGATCCGAGGTAGAAGCCGCCGTGGCGTGCACACGCCTCGGTCACCTGTCGGGAACGGTTCCCCTTCGCCAGCATGACGAGGCTTCCGCCGGCCGCCTGGAAGCGCTCCACGTAGCCGTCCATCCGTCCTGCAGTGGTCGGCCCGAAGGATCCGGAGGCATACCCCTCCGGGGTCTTGGCGGGACCGGCGTAGTAGACGGGATGGTCCCGCAGGTAGGCGGGCATCGGTTCCCCTGCATCGAGCAGCTCGGCGATCCTGGCGTGGGCGATGTCGCGGGCCACCACGAGGGTCCCGGTGAGGGAGAGCCGGGTCTTCACCGGATGCTTCGAGAGTTCGCTGCGGATGGCGTCCATCGGCTGGTCCAGGTCGATGGGGACCACCGTGGACGAGAGGTCGTCGTCGCCCACGTCGGGAAGGAACCGGGCCGGGTCCTCCTCCAGCTGCTCCAGGAAGACCCCCTCGGCGCTGATCTTCCCAAGGGCCTGCCGGTCGGCGGAGCACGAGACGGCGATCCCCACGGGGTTGGAGGCGCCGTGCCGGGGGAGTCGGACCACCCGGACGTCGTGGCAGAAGTACTTGCCGCCGAACTGGGCCCCGATCCCGAAGCCACGTGTCATCTCCAGGATCTCCGCCTCCCATTCGAGGTCCCGGAAGCCGTGGCCGGAGGGGCTGCCGCTGGTGGGGAGGTCGTCGAGGTAGTGGGCTGAGGCGTACTTGGCGGTCCGCAGGGTGTGCTCGGCCGAGGTGCCGCCGATGACGACGGCCAGGTGGTACGGCGGGCAGGCCGAGGTACCGAGGGTCCTGAGCTTCTCGTCCAGGAAGCGGGCCAGGCTCTCGGGGTTCAGGAGGGCCTTGGTCTCGTGGAAGAGGAAGCTCTTGTTGGCCGAGCCGCCGCCCTTGGCCATGAACAGGAACTTGTAGGAATCGCCGGGCACCGACTCGATCTCGATCTGGGCGGGGAGGTTCGTCCCGGTGTTGCGTTCGGTGAACATGTCCAGCGGGGCCAGCTGCGAGTAGCGCAGGTTGGACGTCAGGAAGGTGTCGTAGATGCCGCGGGAGATCGCCTCCCTGTCGTCATCGCCGGTGAGCACCAGCTCACCCTTCCTGGCCGACACGATGGCCGTGCCCGTGTCCTGGCACGAGGGGAGCACGCCGCCGGCTGCGATGCAGGCATTCTGGAGGAGTTCGGAGGCCACGAACCTGTCGTTGGCTGAGGCCTCGGGGTCATTCAGGATGGCCGCCAGCTGCTCCAGGTGGCTGGTCCGCAGGAGGTGGGAGATGTCGTGCATCGCCGTGGCGGTGAGCAGGCGGATCGCCTCGGAGTCGACCTCCAGGAAGGTCCGGCCGCCCGGGCCGTCCACGGTCGACACGCCGTCGGCGGTGAGCTTTCGGAACGTGGTGGTGGAGTACTGATCCCGGAGCAGCGGGAGAAGTTCGGCGTATGCGAAATCCTCCTGGGCGGCCATGGGTGAAACCTACCGGGCGACCGGGTACGCGACGGTGGTGGATGGTCCGTCGGGTGACGCCCGGATATCAGGCGGGTTGACAGCCTGGTCTGGTCGTCGGGGGGGGAGGGGAGGAGGCGGTCCTCAGGAGGCGAGGTCGGCCACGATCGGTTCCCAGAAGTCCGGCCCGGCCTCGGAGCCCGTGGAGTAGAAGCTGAGACGGTCGATGCAGTCGCCGTACCGGTCGCGGAACCCCTGTGCGATGGCGCCCTGTTCGCCCACCACGGCGAATGTGGAGAGGACCTCGTCGTCGATGAGCTCGCCCATGGCCTCCCACTCGCCCTGCTTTGACATCCGGTTCAGGTCCACCTGGAGTTCGCCCCAGCCGTGCACGTCCAGCACCGGGCGGTAGGCGGGGGTGGAACCGTAGAAGGCGATCTGCTGGCGTACGCCGGTGGCGGCCCTGGCCATGGCCTCCTCGGTCTCGCCGGTCACGACGAAGCTGGGCCCGACGAATTCGAAGTCGGCCAGGGTGCGACCGGACTTCTCCAGGCCCCGCTCCACGGCGGGGATGGTGACCTCCCGGAGGTACTTCTCGGTGCTGAAGGCATGGCAGATCAGGCCGTCGCAGACTTCGCCGGCCACCTCACTCATGAGCGGCCCGACCGCAGCCAGGAACACCTTCGGTGGGCCACACTCGTTGGGGCCCGGATCGAAGAAGGGCGTCATGAGGGTGTGTCGGTAGAAGTCGCCACGGAAGTCCAGCTTCGTTCCCTCGTTCCACGTGGACCAGATGGCCCGTATGGCGCTGATCATCTCGCGCATGCGGGCCGCCGGGTTGGACCACTCCATCGAGAACCGCTTGGTGATGTGGGGCTTGATCTGGGTGCCGAGGCCGAGGATGAAGCGACCGTTGGTGTAGCGCTGGAGGTCGTGGCCGAGGTTCGCCAGCAGCATGGGGTTGCGGGCGAAGGCCACCGCGATGGAGGTGCCCAGCTGGATCCGCTGGGTGTGTTCCGCTGCCAGCATGTGGGGCAGGAACGGGTCATGGCTCGTTTCGGCGGTCCAGGCACCGGCGTAGCCGGCCTGCTCCAGTTGCCGTGCCGATTCGCCGATGGCGGCGAGGCCGCCGGCGCCCGCTCCGCTGATTCCTCCGTCGATCTTCATGCCGCCGACGGTACCCGTGGGAGCACCCACCGCTAGCGTCCGGCCGGTCATGGAACTGCTCCTCATCCGCCACGCCCTCCCAGTCACCGTGGACAACACGGCCACCGGTGAGGAGGCCGATCCGAGGCTTTCGGACCTCGGGCTGCGCCAGGCCGAGGCGCTGGCCGACTGGCTGACGGACGGGCCGACGGCCGAGGCGGGCATCGATGCCGTCTACGCCAGCCCCAAGGCCCGGGCCCGTGAGACGGTGGCCCCCCTGGCCCGACGCCTGGGCCTGGAGGTGGCGATCGAGCCGTTGGTGACCGAGTACGACGAGGGCGAGGTGGAGTACGTGCCCATGGAGCGGCTGAAGGCCATGGGCGACCCCCGCTGGGACCAGATCATGGCCGGTGATGACATCTCCGATCCCGAGGCCTTCCGCGACCAGGTGGTGACCGGGATGGACCGGATAATCGCCGCCAACCCGGGCCGGACGGTGGCCGTGGGCTGCCACGGAGGCGTGGTCTCCGCCTACCTGTCACATGTCCTGGGCATCGATTCCGTGCTGTTCTACGAGGCCCGCTACACCTCGATCAGCCGGGTGGCGGCATCGTCCTCCGGGCATCGCACCATGAGGTCCGTGAACGAGCTGGGCCACCTCCAGGTGGCCGGTGTGCCGTTGCACGAGTTCTGACCTGACACTCCGGGTGGAGGAGCACCGGGTGTTCAGCCGGATCGGTCGGACAACTCGGGCAGGTTCCTGAAGTGGTCCAGTGAGGCGGGGTTGGCCAGCGCCTCGGCGTTGGTCACCGGCAGGCCTTCCACGACGTTCCTCACGGCCAGCTCCACCAACTTGCCCGAGCGGGTCCTGGGGAGCTCGGGTACCTCGATGATGATCGACGGCACGTGTCGTGGCGAGGCTCCCGTCCGGACCTCGGAACGGATGCGGGAGCGTAGGTCGTCGTCGAGGGTGGTCCCGGCTGCGGTCACCACGAACAGCACCACCCGGGTGTCTCCCTTCCATGGCTGGCCTATGACCAGGGCTTCGGATACCTCCGGGAGGCCTTCGACCCGTCGGTAGATCTCGGCTGTGCCGATGCGGACGCCACCAGGGTTCAGGGTGGCGTCGGATCGCCCGTGGATCACGAAGCCACCCTCCACGGTCCGTTCGGCGTAGTCGCCCTGGTGCCAGATGCCGGCGAAACGCTCGAAGTAGGCAGCGTGGTACCGCCGGTCCTCCGGATCCTCCCAGAACCCGAGCGGCATGGATGGGAAGGTCGAGCGGCAGACCAGCTCGCCGCGTGTGTCGGGTCCGACGGTGGAGCCCTCCTCGTCCACCACGTCGATGTCCATGCCCAGCATCGGGCCCTGGATCTGGCCGGCGTGGACCGGTCCGGTCGGCTGGCCACCCACGAGGCAGCCGCAGAGGTCGGTGCCACCCGAGATCGATGCAAGGTGGACGTCGGCCTTCCAGTCGGCGTGGACGTGGGCGAAGCCCTCGGGGCTGAGCGGGCTACCGGTGGAGCAGATGGTCCGCAGGCTGCCGAGGTCGTGGGTCAGGATCGGACGCAACCCGGCACCGGCCACCGACTCGATGAACCTGGCTGATACGCCGAACAGGGTCACGTCACAGTCGTCCACAAGGTCGAACAGGCGGCTGCCGTCAGGGTGGAACGGCGATCCGTCGTAGAGGACCAGAGCGGCGCCGGCCGCCAGGCCGGAGGCCAGCCAGTTCCACATCATCCAGCCCGCCGTCGTGAAGTAGAAGACCCGGTCGCCGGCCCGCACGTCGCAGTGGAGGCGGTGCTCGACCACGTGCTTGAGGAGGATCCCGCCGGCCCGGTGGAGGATGCACTTGGGCTTCCCGGTGGTTCCCGACGAGTACAGGACGTAGAGGGGGTGGTCGAAGGGCAGGTCCAGGTACCGGACGGGCCTGGCCGCGTGCGGTTCCAGGAACGCCTCGAGGGTCACGCAGCCATCGGGCAGCGGCGCGGTGTCGGCATCCCCGATGACGACGACGCGTCGCAGGGTGGGTAGGCCAGTCGCCACGTCGGCCAGCCTGGCGGTGACGTCGTGGCGGCGTCCGGCGTAGTGGTAGCCGTCCGTGGCGAACAGCACGACAGGTCGGATCTGCCCGAACCGGTCGAGCACTCCCTCGATGCCGAAGTCGGGTGAGGTGGACGAGAACACGGCTCCGATGGATGCCGAGGCGAGCATCACGGCGTAGGTCTCGGGGATGTTGGGTAACCACGCCGCCACCCGGTCGCCGGGCTCCACGCCCAGGTCCAGGAGCGCCTGTTGGAGTCGTGATACGAGGTCGTGGAGGTCCCTGCGGGTGAGGTCCCTGCGGCAGCCGTCCTCTCCCCGGTACAGGATCGCCGGTGAGTCGTCGGCGTCGTGCAGGAGGTTCTCTGCGAAGTTGAGGTGGCCGTCCGGGAAGAACCGGGTGTCGGTCGGATGGTTTCCGGTGGAGAGGATCGGTCGGGCGCCCGGGTCGCCCACTACGCCGAGATGCTCCCAGGCCGCCTGCCAGAAGTCACCGGGGTGCTCGACCGACCAGCGGTGGAGCTCCCGGTATCCGCCCTCGACGCCCACGGCTGAGCGGAACTCCTCGACCTGGCTGGTGGAGCTGCGATGCGCGTCGGGAGTCCAGAGGGGTGCGGTCATCGCCAGCGAGGCTAGGTCCGTCTCGGCGGTGCCGGTACCGGTCGGCCAGACTGCACCCATGGACGATGACGTCACCGTGGAACCGGTGGATGGAGCGGCGGGCCGCTGGTTCGAGGAGCTTCCCGTTGGCCTGGTGGTTCGCCACGCCCTCACCCGCACGGTCACCGAGGCCGACAACCTCATGTTCTGTGCCCTCACGCACAACCCGCAGCCCCTGCACCTGGACGCCACGTTCGCTGCGGACACCGAGTTCGGGGAACGCCTGGTCAACAGCCTGTTCACCCTCGGCCTCGTGGTCGGCGTGAGCGTCGGCGACACCACGCTGGGAACCACGGTCGCCAATCTGGGGTTCGACGAGTCGGCGTTCCCGGCACCGGTGTTCATAGGCGACACGTTGAGGTTCGAGACCGAGGTGGTGGCCGCCAGGGCATCCGGGTCGCGTCCCGATGCCGGCATCGTGACCTTCGAGCACCGGGCGCACAACCAACGTGACGAGCTGGTCTGCCGGACCCGCCGTAATGCCCTGATGCACCGCCGTCCCTGAGGCGGTCCCAGCTCGTTCTCATGGATTCCCGGTAGCCACCGGTCTGGCATAGGCTCGGCGACCATGGCCGCTGACCACCCGGACGCGCACGAAGGCGCCATCGACGACCTTCACGTGACTGTGGGTCGCCGGCTACGCGTCGCCGGGATGCGCTACAGCCGATCCCGCTACGCCGTCGTCGAGGTGATGGCCGGTGCCGGTCGGCCGCTGACCCTCCCCGAGATCCTGGCGGTGGACGCCGGCCGGCGACTGGCCCAGAGCTCCGCATACCGCAACCTGGGCGAGCTGGTCGACGTGGGGGTGGCTCGACGTGTGGACGCCGGCGACGACCGCTCCCGGTTCGAACTGCACGAATCCCTGACCGGGCACCACCACCACCTGGTGTGTGATTCCTGCGGTCGGGTGGAGGACTTCCACGTGCCGGACGAGTTCGAGAAGCAGGTCGCTGCCCTGGTGGAGGTGGCGGCCGAGGGAGGGTTCCGGGTGGACGCCCACCGCTTCGACATGCTGGGTCGCTGCACCGAATGTCGATGACCGGTCGCCCGGACGGGTCGGGTCCGTCCGTGCGCCACTAGCTTCGCCGCCCATGTTCCTGAAGCGACCGGCTGCCCGGGTGGTGCTCCTGGACCGCGACGGGCGGATCTTCCTGGTGAACGCCGAGGACCCGCTGGATCCCTACAAGCCCGCCTGGTGGGAGATCCCCGGAGGGGGCATCGACCGGGGAGAGGACTCGGCCACCGCCGCTGCCCGGGAGCTAGTCGAGGAGACCGGAATAGAGGACGTCGAGATGGGTCCGGTGATCTGGACGCAGCACGTCCAGTTCACCTTCGGTGGCTACTTCTTCGACAGCCACGAGAAGATCCACGTGGCATGGTGCGATGGCGGCGAGTACCGACCCAGACACCTCGAGGCCCTGGAGGCAGCGGCGTTCATGGGCGCACGCTGGTGGACGCTGGACGACCTCCTGGCATCCACCCAGCCGGTCCTGCCGGCGCTGCTGCGGGAGCACCTGGCGCCGATCGTGGCCGGGGACCTGCCGGAGGTGCCGATCGACATCTCGCCGGTACCCCTCGACTGACCAGGGGGTCCGATCGCCGGCTCCGGTCCGCTGTCCTCCCGGACTCGGCTGCCCTCAGGCCAGTGATTCGAGGCCGCCCCATGCCAGGCGGGCGGCCAGCGCCGCCATCTCCTCGGCGGGACGGGGGTTCTCCTCGTGCATCCAGTGGCGGATCATCCCCTCGGACAACCCGTTGATCCCAGCGGCCATGGCCAGCGCCGACTCGTGGTCCACCGTCCGGATGAGGCCGGTGAGGTACTCGGCGAACGTGTCCCTGACCCGTCTGGCGTCCCGCCGGAAGTCCGGGTCGATGGTGAGGCTGGTGCCGTAGAGCAGGGCGAAGGCAGCCGGCCTCTCCTCGAAGAACCTGAAGTAGGCCCTGAACCCGGCCTCGACCCGGCGTCTGGGCGTCTCCTCCACCTCGGAGGCCTCGATGGCGCGCATCAGGCGGTCGCCGGTCTCGGCCAGGAGTTCCTCGAACAGATCGTGCTTGGAGGCGAAGTGCTGGTAGAGCACCGGCTTGGTCACCCCGGCCTCGGCAGCCAGGGCGCTCATCGAGGTTTCGTGGTAGCCGTGACGGGCGAACACCTCGAGGCCGACATCCAGAATCTGGCGTCGTCGATCGGCTGCCGACATTCGGGACCGGGCGACCATCCTGTGACGGTAGGCACACCCGACCCGCCAACGGGAACCGGGCGGAGGATTCCGACGAGGTCGGTCAGTGGCCGGAGCCGCCGCGATCCTCGTGATCGGCTGCCCGCACGGCGTGGTGGAGCACGATCGCCGGGGCCAGCACGAACGAGCCGGCGACCAGCAGGACGACGAGCGAGGTGGCCACACCGTCGGTGAAGCCCGTGGACATGCCGAAGGCGAACACCGCGATCGAGACGGCGAACGCCAGGTAGCCCAACCGCTGGCCCAGGCTGGCCAGGCGGGCCAGGCGGGCCCGTCGCCGCAGCACCGGGTCCTCGTGTGGGGGGGACGTGTATCCGACGGCGTTCACGGGAGCCAGCCTGCCGTGGACAGGAGGGATTCCAGACGATCGGCCATTCGATCCAGCGAGAGCTCACGGACCGCCACCGCCCGGTCGGCGGTCAGCAGCGCCTGTCGATGGTCCGGGGGAGATTCCAGCCAGGTCCGGAGCGGACCCAGGTCGTCGGCGTCGAACCAGCTGAAACCCAGGTCCCTCAGCTCCTGGACGACCGGATAGCTGCCCACCACGACAGGCCGTAGGGCCAGCGAGGCTTCCACCGGTGGATTTCCGAAGCCCTCCCAAGTGGAGGGAAACGCCACCACGTCGGCAGCGGCGTAGAGATCGTCCCGGTCGGACAGCGGAGCGTGGATGACGGGGCAGCGGGCGGCCGCCAGCTCCCGTGCCAGCTCGGGGCCGTAGCCGTCCTCGGCCGGACCCAGGAGCCAGTAGGTGGCGCCCAGCTCCTCGGCTATCGCCACGGCCCGGCCCACGGCCTTGCGGGGGATGGCCCGGACGGGGTGTACGAGGAGGAGTTCGTCGGGCGACAGCCCGAGTAGGTCACGGGTGGACTGGCGGTCGCCGGCTGGTGGGTCCGTCCCGAACCCGTTGCGGATCGTGGTGGCGGTGATCCCGCGCTCGGCCATCTGCCGGCGGGTCAGGTCGTTGATGGTGACGTGCAGCCACGCTTCGTCGTCCGGCGGAAGGTCCGTCACGTGGGCGAACCGGTCCCGCTGCCACGGTGGGTCGTGGTGGTGCATGACCGTCGGTCGACCCCGGAGTGCACCGGCCACAGCCGTCGAGGCGCGGGGATTCAGCGGGATGGTGCAGAGGTTCTCGACGACCACCAGGTCGGATCCGGCCAGTGCGGCCGCCAGGTCGTCGGGATCCGGCGGAGATCCGGCGTGGATCCCGAGTCCCTCCACCAGGGTGAGGGGACGGTCGTCGGCCCAGCCGGGATGGACGTCGCCGGCCACCCAGTCGACGTCGAATCCCATCCCGGAGAGCGCGTCGGCCCAGTTACGTGCTACTACCGAGACCCCGTCGGTGGGCCCGAACCGGAAGGAGAGGATCGTGCAGCGAGGTGTGCTGGTGGATGGCAATGGTCTCCCCGACCCGTCGTACGGCGATCTCCGTGCCGCCGTCGGACGGCTGCTCGGGGATCACCGGGTGCCGGAAGGGTACGCAGCACCCAACTCGAGGGTCTACCCGTGGCAGTGGTTGTGGGACTCCTGCTTCCACGTACTGGTCTGGCAGGCGTTGGGCGAGGGAGGGCACGCCCAGCGTGAGTTGGCTGCGATATTCGGCCCGCAGGCCCCCTCCGGATTCGTGCCCCACATGAACTACGTCCGGGATCCCGGATTCCACGAGGAACTCTGGGGGCGCCGGAACGGATCCTCCATCACGCAGCCACCCATGTACGGCCACGTCGTGGCCGAACTGGTCCGGGCGGGCTCGCCACCACCTGACCGGGTGGTGGAGGCGGCGGTGGCCGGCCTGCGCTTCCTGCTGGACCAACGCGCCCGGGACCGGTCGGGCCTGCTGCTGGTCTGCCACCCGTGGGAGACCGGATGCGACGACTCGCCGCGCTGGGATGATGCCTGCCCTGGTGGCTACGACCGGAAGCGGTGGGCGGTGGTGAAGGACCACCTCGTGTCGACGATCCAGGTCGGACCGGATGGCTCCCCGGTGGCCAACCCGGACTTCCCGGTGGCCCCCGTCGGGTTCAATGCCCTCGTGGCCTTCAACGCCGGGGAGTTGGCTGCCGTGGTCGGTGACGAGCGGCTGGCCGCCGGGGCGACCGAGCTGGCCGAGGCGCTGACGGGGCGGTGGTCCGACGAGATCGGCACATGGGTGGATGCCGGGCCCATGGCCGGCGGGTCGGGACGGGTCAGGACGCTGGACAGCCTCCTGCCGCTCCTCGTAGACGACGATCCGGGTCGGGCGGCCATCGTCCTGGGCCAGCTCACGGACCCGGCCGCACACGGCGGCCCGGCCGGCCCGACCGGCGTCCACAGGGGAGAGCCGTCGTTCCACCCGGATGCCTACTGGCGCGGACCCGTGTGGCCGCAGCTGGCCTACCTGATGGTCCTGGCCGCCGATCCACATTCTCCCGAGGTGGCGGCCGACCTCTCCCGCACGACCGTCGCCGGGGCATGGGCCTCTGGCCTGGCCGAGTACTGGAATCCGGACACGGGTACCGGCCTGGGTGCAGTTCCCCAGTCGTGGACGGGCCTGGCCCTGCTGCTGGCCGCACGACGCGACGCCGCTACGACCTGAAGCATCCCGGTCGTGCTCAGCGACGGCTGTCCCGTGCCGAGCCGACCATCTCCTCGCCGTCACCACGCTGCACATAGCAGTGGATTCCGCGGAACCGGGCCTGCTCGTGCTCGAAGTCGGCCCTGGTCGGGGTGAGGTAACCGAGCTCCAGTTCCGACAACTCGTAGATCTCGCCCACGAAGTCGGCGAAGGTCCCGTAGCACTGGGTCCTGGCGAACGCCTCCATCTCACGGTCGCCCGGCCACGGGGCGCCGGCCCGGGCTGGGTGCTCGGTCCGGAGGTAGACCTCGTGCTGGTGGGGGCCGATGCAGGGCACACGGGTGTCGAGCTCGACCTGCCTGTCTTCCTGGACCCACGAGTAGCGGTTGAAGCAGGAGCCTTCCTCCACGTCGTGGAGGTTCACCACCTCGCCCACCCAGTTCGGAATGCCCTCGTCGGCGAGGGTGGGTCGCGTCTCCAGGATGGAGGTGGTGGCTGCCCCGGAACCGGCGGTCGGTGAGGCCGGGTCGGATGGATCGTCCGCGCAGGCTGCCAGCAGGACCACCAGCGCAGCCGCTGCGGACAACCATCGACCGGTCGTCCGGAGTGCGGGCATGGGGTCAGGGTATGGCCGACCGGTACCGTGACGGGGTGCCGGTGGTCGAGCTACGAGGAGCGGTGGCGCTGCTCGGGACCTTCCCGGCCCTCGCCGGGGTGGATCTCACCGTGGAATCCGGTGAGGTCGTGCTGCTCCGGGGTCCGAACGGGGCCGGCAAGACCACCCTGCTGCGCCTCTGCGCCGGCCTGGTACGGCCCGAGTCGGGGTCCGTCGAGGTACTCGGCCACGATCTCGTCCGGGAACGTCGGTCGGTGCGCAGGCGGGTCGCCCTCCTGGGCCACGCCACCGGCCTCTACGACGACCTGACGGTCACCCAGAACGTGTACTTCTGGGCCCGGGCAGCGGGGTTGACCGCCGTCGAGGCCACCGGACGGGTGACCGCTGCGCTGCTCCGCATGGGACTTTCCGAGAGGCTGCTGGGGCAGCCTGTCCACACCCTGTCGGCCGGACAGCGACGGAGGGCGTCGCTGGCTGCCCTCGTCGTCCGGCGGCCTGAGCTGTGGCTCCTGGACGAACCCCATGCGGGTCTCGACCAGTCGGGCCGGGACGTGGTCGACGCCCTCGTCGGCGACGCCGTGGCAGCCGGTGCCACCGTGCTGGTCTCCTCCCACGAGTTGGAACGCGTCGCCGGGCTGGGCCCGAGGGTGGTGACCATCTCCGGCGGGTTGGTGGTGGACGACACGGGTCGCGACGACGGGGGAGGGCACGGTGTCTGAGGTGCGCAGGTTCCTTGCGGACGCCCGGATGGTGGCGGCCCGTGACCTCCGGATCGAGTTCCGTTCCCGCGTGGTGGTCGGCCAGGTGGTGCCGTTCGCCCTGCTGGTGCTGGTGCTGTTCGGCTTCGCCCTGGACGCCGACCACCGCACCCTCCGGACGTTCGCCTCGGGCCTGTTCTGGGTGGCGGTGCTGCTCAGCGCCCTGCTGGCGGTCCACAGGTCGGCTGCCCTCGAGCAGTCCGACGGGACCATGGACGCGCTGCGGATGTCGGGCCTTCCTCCGGCTGCCCTGTTCATCGGCAAGGCGACGGCGGTGTTCGTGCAGTTGGTGCTGCTGGAGGTGGTCCTGCTGGGCGGCCTGCTGGTGCTCTACGGGGTACAGGTCGTGGATCCGGCGCTGCTGGTGGTCGCCGGGCTGCTGGCCGGGGTGGCGGTGGCGGCTGCAGGTACCCTCTACGGCGCGCTGGCCTCGGGGCTGGGGGTGCGAGAGACCCTCCTGCCGATCCTCCTGCTTCCGGTACTGGCGCCGGTGCTGATCGGGGCCACCCGGGCGTTCGACGATGCCCTCGGGGCCGTGGCGGTTGACGGTTGGGCCTGGACCGGGCTACTGGCCGTGGCCGCCCTGATCGCCACCGTGGTCGGCGCACTGGCCCATGGCGTGTTGATCGAGGACTGACCGGGAGCCCTGATGGCCGGACGAGACGAGAGACCAGGCAACACAGGATCGCGCGGCTCGCGCCTCCTGGGCTGCGTCGCCCTGGCCAGCCTCGTGGTCCTCGGTGTGCTGGCCTTCTTCCTGACCGGGCCGGACGTCCGCCTGCATCCCACCACCGGTGAGGAGTTCGGCCAGTTCGATGCCGTCCGCATGCTTTACCTGCACGTGCCGATGGCCGTCCTCATGTACGCCTCGTTCATGCTCTGTGCGGCGGCCAGCGTCGGGGTGCTGGTGAAGCGGACCCCATGGTGGGACGTGATGGCCCACTCCACGGCTGAGGTCGGCACCGTGCTGTGTGGCCTGGTGCTGGTGACCGGGTCCATCTGGGGTCGCCCGGTCTGGAACACCTGGTGGGAGTGGGGCGACGTGCGCCTCATGACCACGCTGGTGCTGTTCCTGTTGTTCGCCGGATACCTGGCCCTGCGTCGTACCACCACAGATCCCCGGCGCCAGGAGCGCAAGGCGGCAGTGGTGGCGCTCGTGGCCGTGCTGGACATTCCGCTCGTCAACCGCTCGGTGGCATGGTGGGAGAACCGCACGCTCCACCAGAGGTCCACACTGGAGGAACTCAAGATCCAGGACCTCACGTTGTTCACCCTCATGTTCGGCTTCCTCACCTTCGGCCTGGTGGTCTGGTGGTTGACGCTGCAGAGGTTCCGGGTGGGGTGGCTGGAGCGGGCGGCTATCGACCACGCGGTCGGGTCGGCCATTGCCGAACGTCGCTCCGAGACGTCGGCTGACGAGCTTGACGCCGCCATCGGGGTCACAGACGAACAGGCCGGGGAGGCGTCGCCGTGACCCACCTCGGATACCTGATGGCGGGCTGGGGCATCTCGCTGGTCGTGCTTGGTGGGTACGCGTTCCGCCTGGTCCGGCGCGGCCGCTCCCTCAGCGCCCTGGTGCCCGAGGATCGTCGGAGGTGGCTGGAATCCTCCGGGACCGACAGTGACTGACGACGCCGGGCCGGAACCACCGTCCCTGGACCTCACGCCCCGACCGGCCAGGCCGGCGGCCGGCCAGCGGCGCGGCGCCCTCGCCCTGCTGCTGCTCCTCGTGGGTGGCGTGGCCTTCGTGCTGCTGCGAACGCTGGGCGACGCCTCCTTGTTCTTCTACGACGTGGCCGAGGCCGTCGAGTTGCGTTCCGACCTGGGCGATAGCCGGTTCCGCGTGGTCGGGACCCCGCAGCCCGGCCTCGTGGTCACGGAGTCGGATGGCGGATCCGCCGTCGTGTTCACCCTCTGCGCCGGCGACGTGCTGGCCGACGTGGTCCACCAGGGCGACCCTGCCGAGCTGTTCCAACCGGGCGTCCCGGTGGTGCTCCAGGGGGTCTGGACCGCTGGCAGGCCGCCCGCCCTGGACGGCCTCTCCAATGCGGCTGAAGACGGCTGGTACCTGCGGACCGACCACATGGTGGTGAAGCACGACAACGACTACCGGTCGGATGGCGCCGAGTTGGAGCCTTGTGGGGCCGCCGGTTGAACGCCACCCTGGGTACCGCATTCGTAGCCCTAGGGCTGTCCGCCTCGGTGGCCGGCCTCCTCAGCGTCGCCTGGGGCCTGGCAACCCGGAGCCCCGTCTTCGTGGTTCGGGCCCGAGGCTGGGTTGCGCTGATGGCCGTGGCTGCGGTCGGGCAGGTGGCGGTCATGGAGCGGGCGCTCATCACCCGCGACTTCACGGTCGCCTTCGTGGCGGAACACGGCAGCCACCGCACCCCGGCCCTGTTCAACGTGGCCACCCTCTGGTCGGCGCTGGAGGGGTCGATCCTGCTCTGGGTCCTGATCCTGGTCGGCTACGTGGTGCTGGTGGTGAGGAGGTTCCGCCACCGCCTGGATGATCCGGTCGTGGGCTGGACGCTGCTGGTGCTCTTCGTGGTCTGCACCTTCTTCTTCCTGCTGCTGGCCGGGCCTGCACATCCGTTCGCACGCTTCGAGCCCTGGGCGGGCTATGACGGTCCGGGGCCCAACCCGCTACTCCAGAACCACGTGCTGATGGCGTTCCACCCGCCGGTCCTCTACCTGGGATTCGTGGGCTTCACCGTGCCGTTCGCCCTGGCGGTGGCCTCCCTCGCCACCGGCCGGTTGGGGGAGGGCTGGCTCCTGGAGGCCCGCCGCTGGACGCTCATGGCCTGGGGCTGCCTGACGGTGGGGATCCTGCTGGGAGCCTGGTGGTCGTACGAGGTCCTGGGGTGGGGTGGCTACTGGGCCTGGGACCCGGTGGAGAACGCCTCCTTCCTGCCCTGGCTGACCGGCACCGCATACCTCCACTCGGTCATGGTCCAGGAGCGCCAGGGGATGTTGCGGGTCTGGAACCTCTCGCTGCTCTGCGCCACGTTCTCGCTGACCATCCTCGGAACGTTCATAACCCGGTCAGGGGTGCTGGAGTCGGTGCATGCCTTCACCGAGTCGGGCATAGGACCGATGCTGCTGGGGTTCTTCGGCCTGGTGGTGGTGACCACGGTCGGCCTCATTGCCTGGCGGGGCGACTCCATGAGGACCGCCGGTTCCATCGAATCGCCGGTCTCGCGGACCTCGGCGTTCCTGGTCAACAACCTCCTGTTCGGAGCATTCGCCTTCGTGGTGCTGCTCGGCACGGTGTTCCCGCTGCTCGTGGAGGCCGCAAACGGGGACCGGATCTCGGTGGGCAACCCGTACTTCGAGCGGATGACGATGCCGATCGGCTTCGCCCTGCTGTTCCTCATGGCCGTGGCGCCGGCCCTGCCGTGGGGAGGCACCACCGGTGCGACCATGGCCGAACGCATGCGCTGGCCGGCTGTCGCCGGTGCGGCATCCATGGTGCTTGCGGTGGGGTTGGGGAGCCGGGGCTGGGCACCGACTCTGGCCGTTGGCCTGGCCGGGTTCTCGATCGGCGGGGCGGTGCGACAGCTCCGCATGGCGGTTCTGACCCGGGGCCTACGGGGCCTGGTCGGACGCTCCAGCGGTGGCATGGTCGTCCACATCGGCGTGGCCGTCGTGGCCGTGGCGTTCGCCTGCTCCTCTGCCTTCATCCGACAGGCCGAGTTCAGGTTCGACCGACCGGGGGAACGGGCTGTCTTCGCCGGACACGAGTTGGTGTTCGAGGGCCTCACCACCGTGGAGCTCTCCGAGAAGACCGAGATCCGCGTGTCGGTCCGCGTCGATGGGCGCATATACCTGCCCGCCATCAGCACGTTCCCCTTCGGTGGGCAGACCATCGGAACCCCGGCCACCCGGTCCACCATCCGCGACGACCTGCAGCTGGCCGTCCTGGCCGTGCCCGGCGAAGGGTCGACCACCACGGTCGTACGCGTCACGGTCCAGCCCCTCGTGGTCTGGCTGTGGGTGGGAGGTGCGGTGATGGCCCTCGGGACGGCCCTGGCGGCGGTTCCCGCCGGCGGTGGCCGTAGACGGCGCGCCTCCGGCGAGGCGGCCGAAGGCTCTCCGGAGGGAGTCACGGTGTGAATCCCGCAGGTGTGAACCCCGTCAGGAGGACGGCGCTGGCCGTGGGCCTGGTGCTGGCGCTCCTCATCCTCGTGTTCGCAACCCGTGAGACCAGTCGGGACCGGATGACGACCCACCTGGTCGGAGCGGTGGCGCCTGCGGTGGTTGGCGTAACGCTGGATGGCTCCCCATGGGACCTGGATGACCAACGGGGCCGCTGGGTGATCGTCAACTTCTTCTCCACTACGTGCGTGCCGTGCATCAGGGAGCATCCCGAGCTGGTGGCCTTCGCTGCCGCACACGCCCAGGCCGACGACGTGAGGCTCGTCACCGTCGCATTCGACGACTCTCCATCGGCCGTGGTCGCCTTCTTCGCCGAGCACGGGGGCGAGTGGCCCGTGCTGACCGTCGATACGGGGCGTATCGCCGTGGACTGGGGGGTGGTCGGGGTCCCGGAGTCGTACCTGGTCACGCCCTCGGGCCACGTTGCGGCCAAGGTGATCGGCGGGGTGGAGATGGAGGAACTGGACGACCTCCTGGCCCGTGCCGTGGCGGCCGTCTCGTGAGGATCGGAGATCGGAGCCTGCGACTGACCTGGCTGCTGGTCGTCGTCGTGGTGGTCGGGAGCCTGGTTGGCTCCGAGTTGGCGGAGCGGCCGCCGCTCACCAACGCCGACCGCGTCCACGACCTTGCCGGTGACTTCGCCTGCCCCGTGTGCCAGGGGCAGTCCCTGGGCGAGTCGGACGTGCCGATCGCACGCACCATCCGTACGACCATCAGGACCATGGTGGACCGGGGCCGCACCGATGCCGAGATCAGGTCGATGCTGGTGGCGCGGTTCGGCGAGAACATCGACTACACGCCACGTGGCGACGGCCTGGTCGGGTTGGTGTGGGTCCTGCCCGTCCTGGTGGGCGGCACGGCCATGGCCGGGGTGGTGTTGTCCATCAGGCGGTGGCAGGGTCGCTCCACCGGCGGTTCGGCGCCGGGACGACCCGTTGTGCTGGGCATCGTGGCGGTCGTCGTGGTCCTGGCCGGGGTTCTCGTGGCCCGCTCGGCCGGTGAGCGTCTGGCGGGCGACACGCTGAGTGGCGACATCCGCTCGTCGACGCGCACCCTCCTCGCCGATGCCGGCGTGGCATCACCCGACGAGGCCATCTCCCTCTACTCCAGGGTGCTCGAGATCCAGCCGTCCAACGTCGAGGCCCTGGCCTACCGGGGCTGGTCGCGCTGGAGGGCAGGTGACGAGGCCCATGGGCGCTCAGACCTGGATGAGGCCGTGGCCGTGGATCCGACGTATCCCGACGTCCGCGTCTTCAGGGCCTCGCAGCGCCATGCCGACGGGGACCACGCCGGAGCCGCCGAGGACCTGGTGGCGCTGGATGGTCTCATGGCTCCGCCGATAGTCGGTGACCTGCTGGAGGCCAGCCGCCTGCGTCAGCGGATCGCCACCGGCCTGGCCGCCTCAGGTGATCTGCTGGTCGCCCTGGAGTTGTTGGATTCGGGTCTGGGTGCCAGGCCGGATGCCGCCGACCTGCTCGCCGAACGGGGGTGGCTGCTGGTGGCCACCCGATCACCTGAACTGGTCGGGAGGGGCTTGGTGAACCTGGACGAGGCCCTGGCGCTGGACCCCCTGGACCCTTACGGCCTCGCCTACCGGGCGGTGGTGCTGGCCACCGTGGCCGACCGGCCCGGCGATGCGGCGGTCGACCTGGCGAGGTTCGCAGGCCTGACCGTACAACCCGCCGACCTGGTCGACCTGCTGGTCGTGGTGGGACTGCTTGAACCCCAGCCGGAAGACGGTCCCTGACCTACCCGCAGCGGGTGCCGGGCGGGGCGCCGTCCGGCACCGGGTTCAGGGAGTCGACCGGTAGTGGGCGTGCATGATCCGGCCGTTGGAGGTCCTGAGTTCCCAGATGGATGCATATGCGCAGCCCCGACCGCCACTCAGGCCGACGCCGTCGGTGGCCAGGTCCCGGATGACCTCGGGGATCACGTCGGAATGACTGCACAGGATGGTGAGCGTCCCGTCCTCGGCGGTGCCGGCCAGGTCCCGGACAAGGCGGGTGGTGTGGTCCGCGGCCCCCTCGAACAGGTCGTCCTCCACCTCGGCAGGGACTCCGTGACGTTCGCCCAGCGGCCCTACCGTCTGCAGGCACCGGGTGGCGCGGCTGCTCAGGACCCTGACGACCTGTAGGCCCATCTCGGCGACGGCCCCATCCAGTCGGATCGCCTGGGTCGTTCCGGTGGCGTCCAACGGCCGGTCCACGTCGTCGCCCGACCAGCGGTAGGGGTCGCCGGCGGAGCCGTGGCGCACCAGGAGGATCGTCATCGCAGGGACCGGAGGTCGGCGAGGATCCCGGGGAGGGCGTCCAGGGCGGCGTCCAGG
>DUAC01000065.1 GCA_012961035.1 Acidimicrobiia bacterium | reverse complement strand
CCGACCGGCTGGCAGCGGTGGCGTTGCTCTCCAGGTAGTGGGCGACGATGGCGTCGTGCTCCACGCCCAGGGCCAGGAGCACGACGGTTCCGACCCAGCCGGCCCGGTCCTTTCCGGCCGAGCAGTGCCAGACCAGCGGCCACCGCTCCTGCTCCGTGACCACGTCCAGGACCCTGCGAAACACCGCCACCCGGACAGGGTCGGTGACCATGGCCCTGGCGCCATCGGTGGCCAGCGTCGCTGCGCGGCCATCGGCCCAGGCCGACCGGATGGCGACGGGGTCGCCCTCCGAGAGCAGCGCCCGGATGCCGGCGCCCTGTCCCGAATCGTCAGGGATGGGGACCGGGACCTGGTCGATGCCGTCAGCCGTCCGGTCGGATCCGTCCGCGGCGAGGTCATGGTCAGTGCGAAGGTCCACCACCGTCCGGATGCCCAGGGCGACGAGCCGAGCCAGATCAGCATCGGTGGCCCGGGCCAGGTGCCCGGAGCGCCACAGGAGGCCGTGTGTGGTGGTGCGACCGTCGGCGGCCGGTAGCCCTCCGATACCGCGGAAGTTGTGGATCCGGTCCATGGCCGGAAACGTGGCTGGACTGGCCGAGGTGCCTGAGGTGGCCGAGATGCCTGAGGTGTGCGCAGAGTCCGGCATGTCTGCATGGTGCCATGTGCCGGTCCGGCCGGACCTGTCAGGTGGTCGTACGATCTGGAGATGCCAGACACCAGGCCAGACGATCACGAGGTGCTCCTCGTCGACGACCCCAGGCCGGGGGTGAGACGCCTCACCCTCAACCGCCCGGAAAGGCGCAACGCCATGGACAACGCCCTGCGGGGCGCCCTCTTCGAAGCCCTCCGGGAAGCCGACCTGGATGATGCCGTCCACCTGTCGGTGATCCGCGGTGCCGGCACGTGTTTCTCGTCCGGCTACGACCTCGGCTCGGACCTCTCGGCCGACCGACCCTCCTACACGGCCGGCGGGGCGGGCTCATGGGCCCGCCAGGTGACCGACGGCTGGCTCTCGCTGTGGGACCTCGCAAAGCCGGTGATCGCCCAGGTCCACGGCTATGCCATGGCCGGTGGTTCAGAACTCGTCGCCGCCTGCGACCTCGTCTACCTGGCCGACGACGCCACCATCTCCCACCCGGTCCTGCGGGTGGCTGGAACGCCTGACTTCGCCGTGCATCCCTGGCTGGTAGGGCTCCGGAACGCCATGGAGATGGTGCTCACCGGCGACGCCGTGGATGCAGCCGAGGCCGTACGGGTCGGCTACGCCAACCGGGCCTTTCCCGCCGACGAGCTGGACGACCGGGTACTGGACATCGCCGAGAGGATCGCCGGGGTACCGCACGAACTGCTGCAGCTCAACAAGCGCTGGGTGTACCGGGCCATGGATGCCATGGGCGCACGGACCGCCATTCGTGCCGCCCCCGACCTGGGTGGCCTGGCCCGCCACGTCCCGGCTATCCGGGAGAACCTGGACGGCCTCAGCGGCCGGGTCCGCGACGCAGCCGCCCAGAGTCGCCCGAAGACCGACTGACCAGTGAGGCCGTGCTGCTGAATCCAGGATGAGGCCGTCGTGCTGCCGGCACGGTCCTGACTGCCCGGAACCGGTGTCAACCTGACGACCCGGCGACGGCATGCTCAGCCGGCACGCCAGGTCAGATCAGATCAGATCAGATCAGACGGTGGCCGACCGGACCTTGGAGCGCCGCGCCAGCCTGACTTCAAAGGCCTCGGCCTGGGCGATGAGGGCGACGGGGATTGCCATGATCTTCTCCTGGAGCTCCGATGCCCGGGCATCCAGGCCGTCCAGCGATTCGATCTTCCAGTGGCGGAGGAGGGGCTGGAGTACCTGCTCGGCGTGGATGCGCAGGTTGTAGATCCCGGCGCGGGCGATGATCACGGCCCGACGGTTGAAGTTGGGGATCCCGGTTCCCGGCATGCGGAAGTCGGCCAGTGCCCCGTGGATGGCCTCAAGGACCAGCCCGGGTGCCTCGCGCAGCATCGCCGCGGTGACCCCGCGGTAGAACATGAAGTGGTGGTTCTCGTCGACGGCCACCCGGGTCATGACCTCGTGGGCCACCGGGCAGTCGGCCTTCACCCCGGCGTTGCGGTGGCTGATCCTGGTGGCGAGTTCCTGGGCGGAGGTATAGGCGAACATCTCGATCGGGCACGGTGCTTCGTAGCCCCACCCCTTGGTTACGGTGGCCAGCCGCTCATCCTCCAACCGCGCTGGATCACAGTTACGGCTGGTCAGCAGGTAATTCCGGATGGCGATGGAGTGCTGGCCCTCCTCGGCCGTCCAGAGCCGGGACCACTCGGCCATCGGCGAGTCCTCGGGAAAGCTCCCGGCGATCTTTGCGTGGTAATAGGGCAGGTTGTCCTCGGTCAGGAGGTTCAGCTGGAGGGCGGTACGCACCTCGGGGGAGAGGGTGGCCTGGGACTCGTCCCAGGGGTCGTCCCGGAAGCTACGCCCCATCTCCCACGGCACGACCTCATGGGCATACCAGTGCTGGCGCCGCTCACGATGCTCGCCCATGAGGCGCTCGATCTCCGGCTCGACGGCGGCTACCAACTCAACGGCTTCGGCGGTGACTGTCATGACGCTCCGGTCATAAGGCCTGCGTTCCGATCAACGGTTCGGCCGACGTCAAGTCAACCATGGTCAAGGCTAGGGCATACCGGCGGGACCCGGCATCCGGGTGGTCCACCGGGGCCCGAAGCGGGCATCGGGTGGGCCGCGGTCCAGGTACCGGGGAACTGATGCCGGATCCAACTCAGCCGACGCTCACCGTCTCAATGGCGTCATAGGTCTTGTTCCGACGGTATTCGGTGAGGATCTTCTTGGAGGTCATTGCCAGTACCGCCCCGGCGAACATCGTCAGGAAGGCGCCGGCCCCCGTCACCACGTTCAGGTCGGAGACCCTGGCCAGGCTGGCGATCCAGATGATGCCGATGAGCGAAAGGCCGCCGCCGGCACCGGCCACCATGGCACTCCACCTCCACCGTTTGTCGTCGTCCAGACCCAGGAGGCCGGAAGCGGGGATGGTCAGCAGGCCGCCGATGGCCGCCACCAGGATGGCGATCCGAGACAGGCCGGCGCCATCCTCCGAAAGGCCATCGGTGATGAGTTTGGCGTTCAACCGGTACTTGTTGCGCAGCGAGTTGGCCTTTCCGGCATTGGACGCCGCCATCGCCGGGAACTCGTTCGTCTCATCCCTGAGGCGGTCCAGTTCCTCCGAGATCTCCGGAGGGAGGTCGGAGGCGCCCCGCTCGTCGAACGTCCAGCCGGAGATCGAGCCGATGAGAACGAGGACCAGGGCGAGGATCCCAGTGGCCATCCGGCCCCAGCCGATGATCCGGCTGAGTGGCCGGTAGGCCGAGTACGGAGCGGTCTGCAGGGCGAGCAGGGCCCCTCCCAGCATCACGACACTGGCCAGGATGGCCAACAGCACCCCGGGCCCGCGGGTGTAGGCCGTCACGTCCTTGTGTGGCGAGGCCACCAGGTAGACGAGCGAAGCGACCAGCATGCAGGTCGACGTGATGACCATCGTGTCGGCGCTGAACCACCGAGAGCCGGATCGTGCGACGACCATCACGACGACGATCGTGCCCAGGGTCGCAAGCAGCTGGATGTCCAGGAACAGTGCCGAGTCACCTGACCCGATGCTGCCTATGACCAGCCAGCGGAAGGCGGCACCACTCACGATCGCACCGATCAACGTCGTCCGCTGGTCGGAACCGTTGGCGCCCAGCACCCGGTAGACCATTCCCGCCAGTGCCAGGGCCACGACGTCCTTCACGTCCAGCGCCGTGGAGAGTGGCGCCAGGGCCAATGCCACGACCGCCACGACCGCACCGGCGAGCAGGCTGTTCCATGTCTTGGGCTCAGCGTCGAACAGGCTGGTGCGGTTCAGGATGGCCAGCACGGCGGCAGCGACGGCAATGACGGCAATCGCCAGGATCTCTCTACCCATGCCCAACGGGCCCTCGAAGAGATGGCCGAGCAGGCCGGCCGTCGCCGCCCACGCGCCGACCATGCGCCAGTCCACCGGCATGGCGATTCTGGCCAGACCCAGGATGACCCCGAGGAGGGCGGGGATGGCCACGACCTCGATGGCCACGGACCAGATGGCCTGCGCCACGTGGCCCTCCAGGTTGGCGAGGGTCGTGTAGCCGTCGAACTCCCCCAGGATCGGATACATGAAGACGGCCCCGAACAGGCCGGTCAGCAGGGCGGCCAGCCCGGCCGGGCCCCTCAGGCGGCCTATGCCCCCCGTCCAGAAGACACAGGACACGGCGGCCAGCAGGGAGAAGAAGCCAAATGCCAGCACCACCATGCCGGCCCACGATCCACCGGAGGCCTGGTAGCCGTTGAACGACTGTCCCAGCATCTCGATGTCCGCGTTGCGGACGTGGCTGCTCAGCAGGCCGGCGTCGCTACCCCAGGTCATCGCCACCGCTATGACAGCCAGGAAGCCGCCCAGTCCGACGATGGCCATGCCGGCCCGCTCACGACCGGTCGCAACCACGTCGTGCTCCACGTGGACGACCTTCGCGGCCTTCTGCTCGTCGGTCGCGGCCTCCTCCACCGCCCTCATGACGGCCACCGGGTCACTGCGGTTGGCCATGGCGAAGCGGATGCGGCCCAGCAGGTTGCCGCTGGAGGCCCCCTCCGGCTGGGAGAGCCGGTCCAGCACGACAGCCACGGTCCAGAGCCCCAGACCCGACGAGATGCCGAGGCCCACGTCGAGGTTCTGGACGGCCCGGAAGACGAGCAGGCCCAGACCGGAGGCACCCATGATGGCGGCGATTCCGACCATGGCAATGGCCAGCATCAACGTCTGGTTCAGACCAGCCATGATTGACGGCTTGGCCAACGGCAACTGGACGTCGGTCAACACGCGGAGCTCGGAGGCGCCATAGGCCCGACTGGCCTCCACCACGTCCTCGGGTACCTGCCTGATGCCCAGATTGGTCAGCCGGACCAAAGGTGGCAGGGCGTAGATCATGGTCACCATGGTCGCCGGCACCACCCCGATGCTGAAGAAGAACACGAACGGCACCATGTAGACGAAGCTGTGGACCGTCTGCATGGCATCCAGGACCGGACGGGTGACGTTCCAGACCGAGTCGACCCGGGCGCAGATGACGCCCAACGGAATCCCGATGAGCGTGCACAACCCGACGGACACCAGCACCATGCCGATGGTGCGCATCGTCTCCAACCAGTAGGTCACGCCGAGTAGGCCGCACATGATCAGGCCCAGGCC
>DUAC01000064.1:447-5312 GCA_012961035.1 Acidimicrobiia bacterium | reverse complement strand
ACGGGCTTCGAGGTGGAGGTGCTGGGTGTCCGGCGGGCCGCCACCCGCCTGGACGAGCCGTTGTTCGACCCCTCGGGCTGGCGTATGCGATCCTGAGAACAGCCCAGCACCCAGGAACAGGACGCAGGCAGCCATGATCCGATTCCGAGCGCGCCCACGAGGCATGGAGTGTGCAATGCCATGAGCGGCCACCCGACGATCAGGGACGACCCCGACGATGCGATGGTGCGGCGGGCGGCGACCACCGGCCACCGCATGGCGATGGGCCCCGGCGAGCCGGCCCTTACCGAGTGGGCGGCCGCCGGCCTGGCCCTACCGGACGAGACGGCGATGATGCGCTACCGACTGGACCGCATCGTCGCCCAGATGGCCGCCGACGACCTCGACGGGATCCTCCTCTTCGATCCGATGAACGTCATGTACGCCACCTACGCCCCGAACATGCAGGTCTGGCTCCTCCACAACCAGGCCAGGTATGCGTTCGTGGGGGCCGACGGTCGTCTGGTCCTCTTCGACTACCCCAGCTGTGAGTTCCTCTCCGCCCACAACCCCTTCATCCACGAGGTCCGCCCCGCTACGACGTTCACCTACTTCCTCTCCGGCGGCCGGACCGACGAACAGGCCGCGAGCTTCGCCGCTGAGATCGCCGATCTCCTGGCCACCCACGGTGGTGGTGGCCGACGCCTGGCCCTCGACTCCTCGACGACCCTGGGCGTCACCGCCCTGCAGGACACGGGAATCAGCCTGGTGGAGGGCACCCGGGTCATGGAGGAGGCCCGCAAGGTCAAGGGACCCGACGAGATCGCCGCCATGCGGTGCTCGCTGGAGGGCACCCGCGTGGCCTGCAGGAAGATGTTCGAGGCCATGGCACCCGGCATGAGCGAGAACCAGGTCTGGGGCGTGCTCTGGGCCGAGATGCTGGCCCGCCACGGCGAGTGGATGGAGTGCCGTCTGCTGGCTGCGGGCGACCGGACGAACCCGTGGTTCCAGGAATGCAGCAGCTCCATCATCGGCAACGGCGACGTGGTCGCCTTCGACACCGACCTAGTGGGTGCCTACGGGATGATGTCGGACATCTCCCGCACGTGGGTGTGCGGTGATTCACCGGCCACACCGGAGGCACTCCGGGCCCACGCCCTCGCCGTCGAGCAGGTCAACCGGAACATCCAGCTGCTCCAGCCGGGCATGACCTTCCATGACCTGGCACACAGCAGCTGGGCGCCTCCAGAGGACGAGTACCGGCACTACTCGGTGCTCTTCCACGGCGTGGGGCAGTGCGACGAGTACCCCAGCATCCCCTTCCCCAGCGCATGGGACTCATCGGGATACGACGGCGTGCTGGAGCCGGGGATGGTGATGACCGTGGAGGCCTACGTGGGGGCCCGCTCCGGCGGGCATGGAGTCAAGCTGGAGAACCAGGTGCTGATCACCGAGGACGGCCACGAGAACCTAAGCCCGTGGACACTGGACCTGGACAGGTTCGAGCTGCTCTGAACCAGACGAGGCCAACGCTTACCAACCGGCCTCTGGGGCCCGTGGGTGAACACCCGCTGCACCCTTCTGGGTACGGGAGCTAGCGGCCCTCGAACTCGGGCTGGCGCTTCTCGCCCCAGGCCCGGGCGGCCTCACCGGTGTCCTGCGTTCCAAAGTTGACGGCCTGGGCCTGCCCCTCGGCCTCCAGGGCCTGGGACATGGACGTCTGCGCGCCGTTGTTCAGGAGTGCCTTGCTCATCGACAGCGCCAGCGGCGGCCCCGCAGCGATCCGTGCCACCACGTCGGCCACATGGGCATCCAGGTCGGCCTCGGGCAGGACCCGGTTGACCAGGCCGATGCGGTCGGCCTCGGAGGCATCGATCACCTCGGCCAACAGGGCCAGTTCCTTGGCGCGGTGAAGGCCCACTCGCCTTGGCAGCACCCAGGATCCACCGAAGTCGATGGTGAGACCGCGGCGGGCGAATATCTCCGAGAACCGCGCCGTGTCGGCCGCGTAGACGAGGTCGCACCCGAGGGCCATGTTCAGCCCGGCCCCGGCCGCCACGCCGTACACCTTGGCCACTACCGGGTGCTGGCACTCGTGAAGCGCCTGGGCCGATGCCTTGATCCTGCGTAGGTTCCGCAGGGGGTTCACAGCAACCGCTCCCCCGACCCGGTCGGCCTGCTCGCTGACATCGGCACCTGAACAGAAGTTGCCGCCTGCGCCGGTCAGGACAACCGCCCTCACACTCTCGTCTGCGTTCAATTCCCTGAAGACCCGGCCGAACTCGCGGAACAGGAAGCCCGTCATGGCGTTCATGACCTCGGGTCGATTCATGGTCACCGTGACGACGTCTCCGTCCCGCTCCACGTCCAGCCCTTCGGCCCCTTCGATCACACGCCCCATAATGCTCTTCCGATCTCCGTCGTCCCGTCGACCGACGATATGCCCGCCGTATCGGGAGCAACCCATCCGGCGGATGGACGGCCCAGGGCACAGCGCAGCCACGCCCGTCGGTAGTGTCAGCCCATGGACCTGGACCTGACGGAGGATCAGGAATCGATCCGCGACGTGTTCGCCGATTTCTTCTCCTCTGAGACCGGTCCCGAACAGGCCAGGGAGGCCGAGCCGCTCGGATTCGACTCCCGTGCGTGGGATCGCCTACTGGAGACCGGAGCCCCCGGCATGGGCGTCGCCGAGTCATCCGGCGGCGGCGGGGCGAACCTTGCGGACCTGGCCGTCGTCGTCGAGGAGGCGGGGGCACACATCGCCGCGCTCCCCCTCGTCGACCACATGGTCACTACACGCCTACTGGCCAGGGTCGGCGCCTGCGACGACGACGTGCTGGCCGGTACGACGATCGTGGGCCTGGCGATCCGACCCCCTCAGGACGGCACGGCCCGGACGGTTCCCAGCGGAGCCGTGGCCCGACAGGTGGTGGCCCTCGACGGTGATGCCCTCGTACTCGTCGACAGCGACCCTGGTGCCCACCTTCAGAACCACGGCTGCCTGCCGCTGGCACACCGGCCCCTGGCTGGGGCCACCGTGCTGGCCAAGGGCCCCGATGCCGCCGCCGCCTACCACCTGGCCCTGGACGAGTGGCGAACCCTGACAGCTTCGACGCTCGTGGGAATCACACGTACGGCGCTGAACCTGGGGGTCGACTACGCCAGGGAGCGCCGCCAGTTCGGACGTCCCATCGGCAGCTTCCAGGCCATCCAGCACCTGCTGGCCGACCTTCCCGGGCTGCTGGACGGCGCCCGACTCCTCACAGCCAAGGCGGCCTGGGCCGGCGACAGGGCCGTAGCCGGCCAGACCGGGGTAGCCGATATCGGCGACAACGAGATAACCGACTTCGCCACCCTGGCCTGCATGGCACTCGTATCGGCGGGCGAGGCGGCGACCACGGCGACCGACCGCAGCCTGCACGTACACGGCGGCTACGGCTTCAGCGAGGAGTACGACATCCAGCTGTACTTCCGCCGGGCACGTGCCCTCACCGTGGTCCTGGACGATCCGGCCCGCGAATGTCGGCGCCTGGCGGACATGCTGCTCACCAGGCATGCAACCGGGACAACCGCCTGATGGACTTCTCGCTCAGCCCGGGGGCCGTCGATTTCCGTGCCGCGGTGAAGGCCTTCATCGCCGAGCACCTCACCACCGAGGTGGTCGACCAGATGCACGCCACCGGCACCTTCAACGACAAGACCTTCAACGCTGCGCTGGCCGATGCCGGCCTGCTGGCCGGGGCTGTCCCCGGTTACGGCGACCGCGATCCCATAGAGCTCTACATCCTGTTCAACGAGCTGGAGAAGGCGGGTGCGCCCTACGACGGCCTGGCCGTCACGATGCTGGTGGCCGGTGTGGTCAACGCCGTCGGGACCGACTTCCACCGCAACCGGGTCCTCCAGAAGCTGCTCACAGGCCGCTTCAACTGCTGCCTCGGCTACAGCGAACCCGACCACGGCTCGGACGTGGCATCCATAACCACGAAGGCCGTCCGCGACGGAGACGAGTGGGTGATCACCGGCCAGAAGATGTGGACGACCATGGCGCACGTGTCCGACTGGGTGATCCTGCTCACCCGGACGAACCCGGACGTACCCAGGCACAAGGGCCTCACCATGTTCCTGCTTCCCATGGACACCCCGGGCATAGAGGTCCAACCCGTCCCGACCATGGCCACCGAACGCACCAACGCCACCTTCTACGACGACGTGCGCGTCGGGGATGAATGGCGGCTCGGCGAGGTGGACGGCGGCTGGGCGGTGATGGGCGTGGCCCTGGCCTTCGAGCGGGGCGTCATGGGCGGCACCAATCCAGCGGTCCCCCTGCTCCGCCACGTACGGGACTGGGCCGGTGGGGCAGCCTCTCCCGACGGTGGAACCATGCTCCAGGATCCGCTCCTACGGGAGCGACTGGCCCGCACCGCCATTGCGAACCAGGTCTCGCAGCTCCTGACCCTGCGGGCGGCCTGGATAGCCGCAACCGGTGGCCTTCCCGGCCTGGAGGGCTCCATGGCGAAGTTGTACGCCACAGGGCGCTACCAGCAGGCCGTGGGCTGGTTCCAGGAGATGGCCGGAGCAGAAGGCCTGCTGGCCTTCGGCGTGGACGATGCTGCGGCCGACGGCTGGATCGACTACGACGCCAGGCACGCCCCCGTGACCACCATCTACGGCGGCACCACCGAGATCAACCGCAACAACGTGGCTGAACGGCATCTCGGCCTCCCGCGCGACCGTTAGCCCACAGAACGCCAACCCCGGATGCCGCCTCCCGTAGGCGGCGATCCAGGAACTGTGGCCCCGACGGGACCAGGGAGCGTTCAGGCGTCCATCTCAGTCCAGTAGGCGGTTCCTCAAGTCTGCCAGGCGCTGGTCATCGAACCCGA
>DUAC01000064.1:0-258 GCA_012961035.1 Acidimicrobiia bacterium | reverse complement strand
AACCCGAAGCCAGCGCGGAGCATGGCCCCGGCCCCACCCCAGTGGTCGTCCACGGCGGCCAACTGGGCCTCCACGTACCCGGGTGCGACCTCCATGAACGGTCGTGCCAGCTCCAGGACCTCCTCGGTCATCCAGCCACTCTCGAGCAGGGCGGCCGACTGGCTGGCAGCGGTGGCGTTGCTCTCCAGGTAGTGGGCGACGATGGCGTCGTGCTCCACGCCCAGGGCCAGGAGCACGACGGTTCCGACCCAGCCGGCC
>DUAC01000063.1 GCA_012961035.1 Acidimicrobiia bacterium | reverse complement strand
CCGCCTGCCCGCAGAGGTCGCCCAGCAGGCCGTCCAGGACCTCGCGCACGGCGTTGGTCAGGGCCACCTCGCCACCCGGGTTCATCATCACGTAGGAGACCCGGCTCATCAGGTCCTCGCCGAACCGGATCTGGGGGTTCATGGCTCCGGCCGTTGCCAGCACCGTGCCGGTGGCCAGGTCGCAGAGGTGGCCGGCGATGGTCGTGGACCCCACGTCGATGGCCACGCCGAGCGCCCGGTCCCGGAGGCCGGGCCAGGCGGCCACCACCAGGTTGTCGTCACGGATCGCCACGGTGATCGTGCGCCTGCCCATGCCCAGTGCCGCCTGGAGTTCGGCGACGATCCGGTCGTCGACCGAGATGCCGGTCAGGCCCCACTGGTCGTCCAGGGCCTCGAGGAGGCGACGCACCTCGCCGATCGACTCGTCCAGGGTCGCTTCCGGAACCTCGACCAGGCGTAGGACCAGGACGGGATCCAGCTCCAGGTCGCCGAGGTCCACCTCCTTGCGGACCACCTGCCGGTGGACCTGGCTTCCAGCCGGTACGTCGACCACCAGGTCGCCACAGACCGTCGCCGCACAGGCCAGGCGATGGGATCCGGCCAGCGGCCGCCGGCCCCGGTAGGAGTCCTCCACCGTGCCCCGGGGCGAGACGTGGTCCTCGGCGACGGTCATGCCGTGCTTGGCGAAGTCACCGAAGGTCGGCTCCACCTGGCAACGTCCGCAGATTCCGCGGCCCCCACACACCGAGTCCAGGTCGACGCCCAGCCGCCGGGCGGCATCCAGAAGCGTCGTCCCGGTGGCGATCTGGCCGCGACGACCTGATGGCGTGAACACCACTAGGTGCTCGTCCGGTTGGTCAGCGGGGCTCATGGGCGGGTCCTGGCTCTGGGGGCCGGTCGGGCGCTCGGCCTCACGCGACCGTACGGCGCCGACGGCCCTCGCGGTTCCCGCGGGCGCCCAGGGCCGCGTTGGGGTCCCGGTTGGCCCGGATCCAGGCAGCGCAGTCGCGATCGGCGCCGGTCAGGACGTCGGCGGCCTGGATGGCGGTCTTCACCTCGGCGTGCAGGGGGCTCATGATCGCCGAGGTCATGCCGTGGCTGATCGCCATGGCCAGGAAGGTCCCGGTGATCACGTGACGGTTGGGAAGCCCGAAGCTCACGTTCGAGGCGCCACACGTGGTGTTCACCTTCAGCTCCTCGCGTAGGCGACGCACCAGGGCGAAGACCTGGCGTCCTGCGGTACCCATGGCGCCGATCGGCATGACCAGCGGGTCGACGACAACGTCGCAGGCGGGAATGCCATGGTCGGCAGCCCGTTCGACGATCCGCTTGGCAACGGTGAAGCGGACGTCGGGATCCTCGGAGATGCCGGTCTCGTCGTTGGAGATCGCCACCACCGCCGCACCTGCCCTGGCCACCAGGGGAAGTACCCGCTCCAGGACCTCCTCCTCGCCGGTCACCGAGTTGACCAGGGGCTTGCCCTGGTAGACGGCCAGGCCTGCTTCCAGGGCCTCGACGATCGACGAGTCGATGGACAACGGAACGTCGGTCACGGCCTGGACCAGCTGGATGGCCCGGGCCAGCAGGGCGGGCTCGTCGGCCAGCGGGATGCCGGCGTTGACGTCCAGCATCAATGCACCTGCCTCGACCTGGGCAATGGCATCGGCCTCCACCCGGCTGAAGTCGCCAGCCTTCATCTCCTCGGCCAGAAGCCTGCGGCCAGTGGGGTTGATCCGTTCGCCGATCATGACGAACGGCCTTCCGAAGCCGATTGCCACTTCACGCGTGGCGGAACTCAGGATCGTGTCGGTCATCTGCGTGGCGCTCTCTGGTGGGGGACCGTCGGTGGTGACGGTCCCTGGGTGGGTCGCTTCAGTCTTCGACGCCGCCCGAACGCACGAGGCGTTCGAGTCGGTCCGCCGGGTAGGACTCGTCGAGGCGGGCTGTCTCGGTGGCCACGGCTGCGGCCATGTCCGGCGGGCATGGGGTGGAGATGCGGCGCCACTGGGTGATGTACGAGTCCGAGTCGTCCATTTCGGCCACCATGGCCGCACGGTCGATGGCGTGTTGGAACCGTGCGTCCAGCAGCGCCTTCTCACGGGACCTGCCCTGTTGGGCGGTCACCTGGGCGGGGATGTCGCGCCAGTAGATGGTGATGAGCCTGGCTGCCATGGGTTCAGGCGACCCTCTCGGAACCGGAGCCGGAGCCGACGGATGCCAGGTCGACTGCTGCGGGTTCCTGACCCGTGGGCGCAACAGCTGGCCTACCCAGCTGGACGATGCTGGTCTCCAGTTCACCGAGGCCGGTGCGTCGAAGCTCGAAGTCCAGCCCGAGTCGGACCGCGGCGGCCCGGGCCCTCTCCACCAGCTCCGGGTCGTCTGTCTGGGCCAGGTAGACGAGGCGCCGGTAGTTGGCGAACACCTGGGGCAGCAGTTCCGGGTGGGTGTCCAGCCAGAAGGCCTTCACGACCAGGCGGTCGAAGTGCTTAACCAGGTAGTCGGTCAGGAAGAAGGTGCCCAGCTCCTCGGCGTGCAGTTGGGCGAAGGCCGAAGAGCCGGTGAGGAATTCGTAGCAGTGGTCGCCAGGTAGGCGTTCCACGCCCAACTCGGCGCACACGGCATCGAGGCGCCCTCCGGTGCCGCAGTCCCCATAGCCCACGAAGACCCTGTCGTAGCGCCCGGCAGCGGCGCGGACGCGCTCGGCGACGGCGTCGGGTATCACGTCAGGGGTGTTGTGGTAGGAGGCGGGCAGGCATTCCACGTCGACGTGGTCGAGGCCGTTGGCCTGCACCACCTGGAGCAGTTCGCGGGCGAGCGCACCACAGGCGACGACGAGGGTGCGACCGCCCGGTGCCGTGGGGGCGCCGGATGGGTCGGTCATCTGGCGCGGTTCAGGCTGCTGCTGCGGCGCGCCGTGCGGCGATGAGGCGGGAGGCGGTTTCCGAGGCCACGGCGGCGTCACGGCAGTAGGCATCGGCACCGATGGCTTCGCCGAACTCGTCGTTCAGCGGGGCGCCGCCCACGATCACCATGTAGTCGCCGCGGAGGCTCTTCTCGATCAGGGTGTCGATGACGACCTTCATGTAGGGCATCGTCGTGGTGAGGAGGGCCGACATCCCCAGGATGTCCGGCTTGTGCTCGTCCAGCGCTCCGAGGAACTGCTCGACGTCGGTGTTTATGCCGAGGTCGATGACCTCGAAGCCTGCGCCCTCGAGCATCATCCCGACCAGGTTCTTGCCGATGTCGTGGATGTCGCCCTTGACGGTGCCGATGACGACCTTGCCGATGGGCTTGGCGCCGGTCTCGGCCAGGAGGGGCCGCAGGATGGCCATGCCGGCCTTCATGGCGTTGGCTGCCAGGAGGACCTCGGGAACGAAGAGGATGCCGTCGCGGAAGTCGATGCCCACGATCCGCATTCCTTCGACCAGGGCATCGTTCAGGACACGGCTGGGGTCCCAGCCGCGACCGAGCAGCAGGTTGGTGCCCTCGGCGATCTCGTCGGCGAGGCCGTCGTAGAGATCGTCGTGCATCTGGGCGGTGAGCTCGTCGTCCGGCAGGTCCGCCAGGATGATCTCGTCGTCGATGGTGTTCTCTTCGACCATGCTGCGCTCCGTTGTGGATCGGGGACCACCGTGGGTGGTCTGCTTGAGCCTGGGATGCCCGGTGGGCTGTACGGGACTGACGCCACGCTAATCGGGAGAGCCACTAATCGGTTCCCATAGAATGGGAAAGACCCGTATGATGGGAACCCTACAGATCGAAAGGCGGTCTGTCCATACTTCGGGAACGAGTTCCCGCGATGCGGGATACGCCGGACACCGGCCGGGGAGACTGGCAATGCAGACGGTTCAGAGCATCGATCGGGCATTCCAGATCCTCGAAGAGGTGGCCAGCGACCCGGGTGGCATCAGCGACCTATCGCGGCGCCTTGATCTCCCGACCAGCACGGTGGCCAGGTTACTGACCACCCTCGAGCGGTTGGGCGGCGTCGAGCGGCTGGCGGAGGACAACGGCTACCGCATCGGGTCCGCCATCGTGACCATGGCGGCCAGCATCGACCCCAACCAGAGCCTGCTGGCGGTCGCCCAACCCCACATGGTGGATCTGGTCGAGCAGGTGGCCGAGGCGGTCGGGCTCTCCATCCCCGCCGGCTACGACGTCCACTACATAGGCCAGGTGGACTGCGCCAACCCCGTCCAGGTGAGGGACTGGACCGGCGTCAGCCTCCCCATGCACATCGTGCCATCGGGCATGGTGGTCCTCGCCCACTGGCCCGATGAGGCCATTGACCGGTACCTGTCCAGGAAGTTGGACCGGTACACGCCCAGGTCCGTGATCCATCCGCGTCGAATCCGGGAGCGCATCGAACGGATCCGGGAAGAGGACGTGTCGTGGATGGAGGAGGAGTTCGCCGAGGGGATCAGCTCGGTGGCTGCACCGTTGTTCAACGCGGCCGGTGTCGTGGTCGGGGCACTCCACAGCCATGGGCCCACCTACCGCTTCCCGGACGAGGCACTGCGGGACATCATCTCCGGCCGGATGCGGTCCACCGCCCAGGCCATCTCGGCCGCCCTCGGCCACGTGGCCTGACCTGCGCGCAGGACGGGCCGACCGGCCGGGTCGGGATCGGGACCTGGATCGGTCAGGTCCGCCAGGTGCTTCGCAGCGTCTCCAGGCCACCGTCCACGGCGATTGTCTGGCCGTTCACGTAACGGGCTGCCGGCGAGGCCAGGAAGACGGCCATCGCTGCGATGTCGCGACCCTCCACGAAGGTCCGCATCGACACCTGCTTCTCGTAGGAGCCGCGCAGCTCGGCCACCGGGACCCCGGTGACCTCGGCCTCGGCGTCGATGACCCGGCGCATCCGGTCTCCGTCCACCGAGCCCGGGCAGAGCGTGTTCACCCGGATTCCGAACTCGCCCAACTCCATGGCCAGGGTGTCGGACAGCCCGATCACCGCGTACTTGGAGGCTGCGTACGGAGATCGCATCGGGAAGCCGGTCACCCCGGCGGTCGACGAGGTCAACAGGATCGAGCCGCCACCGGCCTCCCGTAGGAGGGGCACCGCACGCCGACAGCAGAGGAAGGCGCTCCGCACGTTCACGGCCATCGTGAGGTCCCAGCCCTCCACGTCCAGGTCCTCGATCGGGCCGACGGGTCCGGCTATTCCGACGTTGGCGCACAGCACGTCCAGACCCCCCAGCGTCGTCGCCACGTCGCCGAACAGACCGTCCACCGCGTCGGCGTCCGATACGTCGAGGGTGCTCAGGTGGCAGCCGTCGGGGGGTTCGCCCGCCACGTCGGCGACGTGTACCCGGGCGCCGTCGGCCACGAAGGCCTCAGCCATGGCGCGCCCGATCCCGGAGGCACCTCCGGTGATCAGCACCCGCTGCTGGTCTGCCACCCGGTGTCCACCTTTCTTC
>DUAC01000062.1 GCA_012961035.1 Acidimicrobiia bacterium | reverse complement strand
CCGGGTTGATACCGACAGCGTTCATGCCCTCGAATGCGGGTGTGCGGTCAAACGGCAGGGAGTAGATCGCGGTGTACTCGCCAGATGCGATGTCGAGTTGTTTGATGTGGAAGCCGACGCCTTTCTCACCTATGACCTGGATGAGGGCCGGATAGGCCGCACAGTCAAACGCAGTGACGTTCACCTCGGGGCATTCGAGGATTTCCTTGACCCTCGTCGGGCTGTAACTAGCGGCTTCAACGCCGGCGATGATCACGATGGTGACCGATTCGACGCCGGTCGCCGGGATGGTGGTCTCTTCCATGACTGTGCCGGCTTCGACGGTTTCCGGTCCCCAGATCAGTTCACTGCCGTCGTACAGTTCGACGACCGCGTCAACCCCTGAGTCGCTGTTGTCGACTGAGAAGGTCGCGGAATCGCCAAGCGGGCTACACACATGGCTGACGGTGAGCACCGGTTCGAACGGAAGCGGTTCGCAGTCGAAGTCCTGGGGATCGGTGAAGCCGTCGAAGGACTGGTCCGGGTCCTCCGCGTCCCCAGCCGTCCATTCGATGCTCCACGAGGAATCCTCGGGTAGGGGCAGGATCCTCTCCTTGATGACCCCGGCATCGACCTGGTGAATCTCTACATCGCTGGTCTCCTCATCGACGATGAGGGAAACGGTGAACGACGCAGCAACCTCTGAGTCGCTGTTGTCCAGGGTGATGCGGACACCGCCGACGTCACAGTCGGCCTGGATCTCCACGAGAACGACGAAGCCATTGGGGCAGTCGACGCCGGCCTGGTTCCAGACGACGACTGGTTCGAAACCGAGGTCCAGGTCGTCCCTCTGGGGGGCGGCGGTAACAACCAAGGTGAGTGTTTCGCCGCGTGGCGGTGGCACCTGGAGGCCGTAAACGGCAACGTCTCCCGGACCGACGATCTCAGAGTCGGATTGCGAATCGACCAGGTTCTCAGGTTGGGCGGCGCCGTGGTACACGAGCACGTCGAACCGGGCGTGCACTGTGGAAGCCGAGTTGTCGAACTCAATCAAGGCACTGTCAGAGGCACAGTCGATGTCGACCTCGACCGTTGGTCCAAACACCGGGTCACCAATCACGCCGGCGTCCGCCCGATGCACAACTGCCCCGGGTTCCACCGTGAAATCGCCGGACACCGCTGACGACGAGCTCGAAGTTGCTGAAGTGGCACTGCGCTGGGCGCCGTGCTGCGGGGTGACGTCCGAATCGACCTCGGATTCGACGACGGCGCCAGGTTTGTTGACGGTGTAGCCGGCCGGTTCAAACCCGAACGGGAAGTCGGCGTCCACGTAGTCGAAGGTGGCCTGGTAGACGACCTTCTTGCCGGAGTTGTCCTCGGCCGGTATGTCCTCGACTAACCAGCGGAAGTCACCGGTATCACTTCCCGACGAGAGTCCCTCGCCGGTATAGGTCGATGGAATCACCAGCTCGCCTGCCTGGTAGCAGGCTTCGCCGTCGGAGTCGTAGAAGGCAGTGGTGTTCATGAGGGTGACACTGACCCCAGATACGTGCTCCTCAATGCCGTACTCGACAGCCGTGCGGTCACCTGAGGACTCCCAGTCGACCCACACATACCCGAAGGCGTCGCCGAATACCTCCGGGAAGCAGTCGGGGATTCCCGGGCAGTTCATTCCATCGTTGCTGCCACTCTGGCCTGACTTTCCGACCTTACGAACCTGGATGGTTCCAGCAGCCAGGTCGACGTCATTGGCAACTAGTTCATAGACGCCTCCGGCATTTGCGGCCACCAGCAGGCGGTCCCCGATGTTCCACGCCGCCCCATAACCGCCACCGGGCAGGCTGGTGGACTGCTCGGACGAGGTCGACGTCATGCTGACGGTGAGCACCTGGCCGATACGGATCTTGCTCGCGTCAGCAATCCCGTTCATGACCATAAGTTCGCTGGTCGTGAGGCCGTGGTCCGCGGCGATCTCCGAGAGAGTGTCGCCCGACCGGACCATGATCTCGACCGGTTCGAGGGACTGCAGTTGTGGTAGCTCCTCGGAAGTCCCATCAACGGGTTGGAGCAGTCGACGGCCCAGGTCAGCACCCCGGTAGCCGATGACGACAATCTGATCCCCGCCGTAGACAACTCCAAACACGTAATCGGTCTCGCCGGCTCCAAGGTCGACCCGGAGGTGGGCCAGGTCGACGGCGTGGCCATAGAGGTCGCCGGCCCTCGAGGCGTTGAATACCGGCTGGATGTTGCGGTAGTCGACGATCCTGGGGTCGTTGTGGCCGACATAGCCGACAAGGCCGGCGATGTCGTCGGCCCGGTACAGGCTTCCGTCGACCATCCAGAGGAAGGAGCCCTCGCTGTCGACGGTCGCCGAGTTCGACATGGCCGGCATCAACGCCAGGTACTCGATTCGTTCGGCGTCGAAGCGAATCAGGTAAGAACTGCCTGCACCGTCTTCGTAGACGCTCATGACACCGTATGCGGCGCCGTCAACCGGGTTGAGGCCCACGCCGTTGAGTTCCTCGTAGAGCGGGTCGGTGCTGGTGAACGGGATCGTGTACGCGACCTGATAGGAGCCGGAGGCGACGTCGAGGGCGCTGACGTCGTAGCCCATGCCCGAGGCGGTCAGGAGAACCTGTATGGGTGCCCGGTAGGCGGTGCACTCGAATGGTCCGACCGGATCAACGCAGTCCGTCGGCAGCGATCCGGTGTTGCCCGTCTCGGTGAGAGTCGCAACGTCTACACCACTGGCTTCCCATTCGATCCGCCAGGTGGCGTCTTCGAGGGCAACCGATGGGATCCCCGCCTGGGCTTGCACGTCAACCGACATCTGCAAGCCCGCACCGACGTTGAACAAGCCGATCTGGATTGGATCGAGGCCGTTGATGATGAGGGTGAGGGTGAATTCAACGGCAACGTCGGAACCGGCGTTGTCCATCTTTGCCTTGACGATCGGCCCCTGGTTGGAACAGTCCGCGGTGACTTCCAGTGTCGGGTCGAACGGTGTTTCACAGTCGACGTCCTCCGAAAGGGTCACCGGCTCAAAGGAGTCCGGATCGGTCACTCCATCTGCAGTTACCTCGACGAGGTAGGTGGCCCCATAGACGAACTCCTCGTCATATTCGTACAGGCCTCCCGGGCCTGGAAGTCCCTCATAGACCACCGTGTCGTTTTCGTAGATCCTGATGTAACCGTCGATGTCTGAACCCGCCGTGAAGACATGAATGTGGACCATTTCGCTGGCGCAGTAGACGCGAATGGTGATCAGTGGTTCAAAGTTCGGACAGTCGACTTCAATGTCGACCAGTGCGGTGAACGCGGGGACACCAGCTTGTCCTACGTCTCCCTCTTCGGCGATGGTCACACGACGATTTCTTGACGACTTTGCTGCAGCCGTGAGCGTGGCCATCAAGGCACGGTCAGCCTCAGTCCATATGTCGAAGTTCGGTGAAACCCCGACGGTGAGTTGCTGTCCTATCCGGATCAGACGCGGGTTCTCGATCCCGTTCCAGAGCATCAGCAGGTCTGCCGAGGCGCCGTGTTCGGCGGCGATCTCCGAGAGGGTGTCTCCGGGTTGCACTTCGACGATTACCACCGGAGACGCTGGCGGAACGTTGACGGTGAGTCGCTGCCCTATGCGGATCATGCCCGGGGCGGCGATCCCATTCGAGGCCATCAACTCGCTCGTCGAGATGCCGTGTTCGGCGGCGATCTCCGAGAGGGTGTCTCCCGGCTGGACGACAACCTCAACCAGGTCAAGAGGTTGCCGTTGAGGCGTTACCTCGAATGTCGTAAACCTGATCTGGCCTGGCCCATCGCGGAAAGCCTCAGGTGCGGTCGCCAGTGGACTGTCTGGTTCGGTGTCCGAAGTGGTGACCTCGATGGTGAATTTGTCCCGGTGGACGGCGTCTTGTTCATAGAAGTCTTTGATGCCGCCCGCCAGGACCTGTCCCTGTTGTGGTGACGAGTTGCCAAACCTCTTGATGCGAACGTCGACAGCTCTCTCAGATTGCGTGTTGTCAACCTGGATCGTGACTGTTGCCGAATCGTCGGCACCGGCTGCGCAGTCGACTACGAAGGTGACGTCGGGATCGACGACCGGTTCGACACAGTCGAACAGTTCGCCATCGGTACTCGGGAGGATGCCTTCGAAGCTTCGGGTCGGATCGGTGGTGTCTTCTGCAGTCCACACCACGAACCAGATTCCGTCCTCTTCAACTGTCACGTTCTTCGTTAGGACGCCCCCGGCTGGAATTTCGTCGTACCAGCCCCCCGACACGCTGGGGGTGTCGCCAAGCTGTTCACCGAAGTTCCCGTCCCGGTAGAGGGCTGCCGTGAAGTGGGCAGCAACGCCCTGGGTTCCGGTCGGGGCGTTCATTTCTTCCGGCGAGAAATTCTGCAACGTGACGACGACCGTGCCGGCATCGCAATCCGGTACGGCGGTGACCATCACACCGAAGGGTGGATCGCAGTAGACCCCGAGATCGTTGGCTCCGAACTCGACCTGGCCGATCGGTACACCGTTACGCCAGGCGTCAGCGCTGACCAGGATTGTGAGCAGATCACCAAACGGTGGAGGAATCGTCTTCTCGTAAGTTTGCGACACCCCGGGGGGTACCAGTTGCGACCCGGTGTGGTCTGGTTCATCGCCTTCGACGGAGTCGCCGTAGTAGGCCCTCACCTTGAAGTTGGCCTCAACAGTCGAAGCGGTGTTGTCGAGCTCAACGACGGCGCTCTCGGCAACGCAGTCGACGGTGATCGCCGATTCCGGGTCGAACACTGGGGTGCCGACCACCCCGGCATCGGCCCGATGCACTGTCTCGCCATCTACAACGCTGAACGTCGACGATGCAGCGAGGGTCGACTCGGCGGGATCTTCTCCTGTGGCCTGGTGAGTAGACAGCAGACGCCTGCTCTGCCTGGAGAGCAGCAGGCTCCTGACCATCGGATCGGCAGTCTGGGATGGCGTCGCGGCGATCATGGGAAGTACGTCGGAGTCGAGTTCCGAGTTGACGACGGTTCCGTCGCTGACTCGCACCGTGTAGCCGGTAGGCGTGAACCCATCCGGGAAGTCCGCTCCCCGGTAGTCGAAGGTCGCCTTGTAGAGGAGTTCGTTGCCGGCGCCATCGACTGCTGGGAGTCCATCAACCTGCCAGCGGTAGTCGCCCGAGTCGTTGCCCAGGGTTTGAACTGACCAACTGTCCGGTCCGAAGTCGCAGGGGTGCCCCTTGGAGTTCAGGTAGGTGCTCTCAAGAGTGACGGTGACTGTCACCCCGGCGACGTGTTCCTCGATGCCGTCTTCGATCGCGGTGCGGTCCCCGGAGGCCTCCCAGTCCACCCAGACGTACCCGTAGACCGACCCGAAGGTGTCCGGGATACAGGTCGGGATTCCCACACAGTTCATGCCGTCGTTCCAGGCGGTTCCCTCCGAGCTTGCGACATGTCGGACAACGGCGGTGCCGGCTTCCAGGTCGACGGTGTCGATCAACACCTCGTAGACGCCGTCTCCGCTGTTGGCCGCGAAGTAGGCCCGACCGTCGTGACTCCACGCCGCCCCGAACG
>DUAC01000061.1 GCA_012961035.1 Acidimicrobiia bacterium | reverse complement strand
AAGGCCCACTGGGCCGAGTGGTAGAAGGGCCCGCAGAGGACGGCGGTTCCCGGCAGCGTCATGAGATCGGTGAAGCCGGAGGCGACGAGTTGCCACACTTCGGGCGGCGTGCCGGGTTCGGGGGAGGACAGACTGCTCCGGACGCCCTTGGGATGCCCGGTCGTGCCCGAGGTGTAGAACATCGGTCCACCGAAGGCCTGGTCCTTCGGTTCGGCGTCCGACCCGGAGCCGAGGAACGCCTCGAAGTCGGCGAAACGCGTATCGTCCGGGGCGCCGATGGCCACCGCCAGTTCCACGGCGGAGGACCTGGGGTCGGCAAGGGCTTCGGCAACCACGTCGGTGAAGCGGTGGCCAACCAGGACAGCCTTGGAACCGGAGTCCTCGATGATGTAGGCCATTTCCGAGGCCACGAGATGCCAGCTGACGGGCACGAACACGACGCCGGCGTGTGAGCAGGCGAGAGCCACCTCAAACCACTCGTTGCGGTTGCCGGACACCACCGAGATGGTGTCGCCCGACCCGAGTCCGGCATCCCTGAGTGCGTGGACGAGGCGGTTCACCCTGATGTCGAGTTGAGCCCATGTCCGCGTGTCGTCGTCGTCGGCGAGTGCAAGCTCGTCGCCGCGAGTGGCCGCCGCTTCCCTTGTCAGTACAGCCATGGTTCGACCCCTCTCTTCGACTTCGCCCGTGGCCCAATCTTGTAGCCGTTGACCTACGCGGCTCCCACATTACGTCCCGCCAGCAGGGCTTAGCCGAGGAGCTGCGCTTCAGTCATCACTTGACTGGTTCAGAACCCACAGAGTCCTAGAACAAAAGAACCCCCTGCTAAGCAGGGGATTCCAATGGAGCGGACGACGAGATTCGAACCCGCGACCCTCACCTTGGCAAGGTGATGCTCTACCAGCTGAGCTACGTCCGCGTCAGACCGGAACGATAGCGGAAGGCCGCTCGTTTGGCGTTGCCGAGGGTCAGCCCCCGGAAGTGCCGCCCAGGTCGATCCGAAGCGTCAGGATGCCCTCATCCAGGCTGGCCTCGGCGTCCCCGATGATGGCGAAGTCCTGGAAGTCGTGCTGGGCCTGGTCGATGAAGCGTTGGCGCTCCTCGCCACCCACCGGGGGCAGGGTGCGGGTCCGCACCGCCTTGGCACGCTCCCGGAACCGCTCCAACATGGCCTCGAGGTCGAGATCGGGTTCGGACATGGTCCGACCCTAGACAGGTTGTCCGGACGCTGGATCGTCAGGCGGTTCGTGAACCGGTTCCGAAGCAGAGAGCAGCGTGACGGCCTCCACCTCGTCCGGTGGTTGGATCGTCGGCATCCGGGCCTCCAGGACACCCTCTTCCGACGGTCCCGCCTCGGCGACCACACGGGCCAACCGGTCGGTGGAACCGGGATCGGCCAGACCGGCGGCCACCCTGTTGGCCGGGCGGCTCTGCCACCAGTAGGCCCCGGTCCCCACGAGGAGCACCGCAGCCAGGACCCGCAGCGTCACGACTATCCGGTCGATCCGGTCCCCCGCAGTCCGACCGTCCTCGTCCACCTCGGGCGGCACGGTCTCCACCGTGGTCACCTGGGCGAGGGCTGGACCGGAACCGCCGAGCAACAGCCCGCCGGCCAGCACCACGACAGCCATGCCGGCACGCGCCGACCTCCTGGTTGTGGAACGCGATCGCATCACGGGCAGCCCCTCCTCCGTGATCCGATGGTAGTTGCGTGCGTCAGCCCGCAGCATCCAGCCCCCGGCCGAAGTCAGCCACCAGGTCGTCGACGTTCTCCAGCCCGCACGACACCCGGACCGTCCCCTCCCCGATCCCGGAGGCCTCCAGCTCCTCGGGCGTGAGGCTCACGTGCGTGGTCGTGGCCGAATGGCAGAGCAGCGTCTCCGGTCCTCCCAGGGAGGTGGCCTGACGTGCAATAGAGGTGGCCTCCACGAACCGCCGACCCGCCTCCAGGCCACCGGCCAGGTCGAAGGTGAGCAGACCGCCCATGGACCGCATCTGGCGCACAGCCAGCTCGTGCTGGGGATGGGAAGCCAGACCCGGATACCGCACGTCGGACACCGCATCGTGGGCTTCCAGGAAGTCAGCCAGGAGTCGTGCCGACTCGGTCTGCTGGCGCAGGCGGATGCCCAGGGTCCGCACCCCCCTGTGGGCGTTGTAGGCGTCGTAGGGCGAGGCGTTGGCGCCGTGCAGCACGGCGAAGCCCCACAGCCACGCCATCAGGTCTTCGGAGCCTGCCACCACGCCGATCGTGGCGTCGTTGTGGCCTGCGATCCCCTTCGTCGCCGAGTGGAGCACCAGGTCCACCCCGTGGGCGAGGGGCGTCTGGCCCATCGGCGTGGCGAACGTCGAATCCACGACGGTCAGGGCGTTGACGATGGAACCCAGGGCATCCAGGTCGATGATGTCGAGGCGCGGGTTGGCCGGAGTCTCGGCCAGCACCAGCATCGTCTTTCCAGGCACGACCGCCTCGGCGAAGGCTCCGGGCTGGGTGCCGTCCACGAAGGTGACGTCGATTCCGAAGCGCGGGCAGGCCGTCTGCAGGAACAGCTGCGTCCCGGCGTAGAGCTGGCGCTGGGCCACGATGTGGTCGCCTGACGAACAGATGCCCAGCACCACGGCACTGATCGCCCCCATGCCCGAGGCGAAGGCCCGCGCTGCCTCGGCACCCTCCAGCTCCGCGATCGTGGCCTCGAAGGCGTTGATGGTCGGGTTGCCGTAGCGGCTGTAGAACCGCTCGGGCGCGATGGAGGTGGCCTGGTGCCGGCCCTCCTCGACCGTGAAGAACTCGAACGTCGACGACGGGTAGAGCACCGGTGCCAAGGACCGCTCCCCCTCGACCCGTCCGGCCAGGATGGCAGCCGTCTCCGGGCCGACGTCCGGTGGGACCTCGCCTCCGGCACCGTTCCGTGGTTCGACCATCAGACATCAACCTCTCTCAGGAATCCGGCCAGCAGCGACCCGACCTGTCGGGCCGCCAGCAGGAAGCCATCGTGCCCGTCAGGGCTCTGGATCACATGGTGGTCGCAGCGACCACCTGCCGCACGGATGGCATCCCGAATGGCCGCCTGCTGGGCGGTCGGATACAACACGTCGGAACTGATGCTCATCGTCATGGCGGGAAGGTCCGCCAGACGCCGGATCGCGGACTCCATGGATCCCCTGTCACGCGACAGGTCGTGCAGGTCCATGGTCCGGTTCAGGGTCAGGTAGCTGTTGGCGTCGAATCGGCGGACCAGCTTCTCACCGTGGTAGTCGAGGTAGGACTCCACCTGGAACCGGTCCCAGTGGCCGAAGACCGACCGGGGGTCCACCAGCTCACGGGCGAACCGGTCGTCGAACACCTCGGCGCTGCGGTAGGTGATCTGGGCCACCGACCGGGCGATCGCCAGGCCGGCGAACGGACCGTCGCCGGGTCTGGCGTCGTAGTAGTCGCCACCCCGGAACCGCGGATCCAGCGCAAGGGCAGTTCGACCCACGGCGCTCCACGCCACCTGCTGGGCGCTGGCAGCCAGCGTCGTGGCGATCGGAGCGATGGCACGCACCCGGTCGGGGAACATGACGCCCCACTCCAGGACCTGCATCCCACCCATGGAACCGCCTACGACGGCCATCCATGAGTCGACGCCGAGGTGGTCGGCCACGGCTGCCTGGCAGCGGACGATGTCCCGGGTGGTGACCGTCGGGAACCTGGATCCGTAGGGCGTGCCGGTCTCCGGATCCAGCGATGAGGGGCCGGTGGAACCCTGACAGCCGCCCAACGAGTTGACGCAGACCACGAAGTACCGGTCGGTGTCGATGCCGCACCCCGGCCCGATGACGCGGTTCCACCAGCCGGGGGTGGCATGGGCGGCACCGGCCTGGCCATGGGCGTGGCTGTCGCCGGTGAGGGCGTGGCAGATGAGGATCGCATTGTCGGCCGCCGCAGTGAGCTCCCCCCACGTCTCGAAGGCCATCGACACCTCGGTGAGGACGCCGCCGCCCTCCAGCACGAAGGGACGGCCGCCACCGACCGGAGCGAAGCGCCGATCACCGACCGGGTCGCCCGGACGCCATGCACCGGTGACCGGCAGGTCGCCCGCATAGGCGCGCGGGTGGACGGGCTGGTCGACGGAATGTCCGTCGTCGCTCGTCGGTTCGTGCGTCATGCGGCAGGTCTCCTGCCCGGGTGACACCAGCGCTCTGCGCCGACAGCATGACCCGTGGGCCAGCCGGCGGACACTTCGTTGCCCTCTCGGGCCACATCCCCACCGTCTCCGGTGGGTGAGCACCTTGGGTGTCCGTCCCAGGTTGCCGGACCCGGCGAACCGGGCCTCTCGTGATGTTGTGACGACATTCTAGGCGGGAGGACCACCTGTAACACGGAACGGATTGGTACCGGGTCGAGACGAGTCGGCGCCAGGTGGCCGATCAGGCCCTGGAACGGGCCGGATGGCGGGCCCACCACCATTCCAGGAGGCCCTCCTCCGACGCCCCGTAGGCACGTCCCATGACCGCGCCGAACTCCATCCAGGCATCCCGGGTGGTGGCCCGTCCGGCGCCGTGGAGCGCCCTGGCCAGGTCGGCCCCCTCGTCCCATGCCGTCGAGTCGGCAGGCAGGGGCAGGTCCGCCACCTGGCTGGCCGACAACTTGATGCGTCCGGCCGAACGGGCAGCGCCGACCGACCGCCTGGCCGCCAGGGCTGTCACCGCCGGGGCGCTGAGTGCTGCCGCCAGGTGCCAGAGGTCGCCGGGATCCGGCTCGACGACGACAAGTGGGGTGAGGGGGACCAGGTCCCCGACCGGATCCACGACGACCTCCACGACCGTCGTCTGGGTGGCCACCAGGAGCTTCGGGCGACGGCGTGCCTCCAACCAGGAGCCGACCGTCGGGTCGGTGGCCCCGACCGCCGTCAGGTCCACCACCGGCGCCGTCCAACGGCGTCCGTCGAAGCGGCACGGCACGCTCGACCAACGGGAGTGCAGCGGATCCACCGACGACGTGGTCAGCAGTGGCGCACGACGGTCCTCCGGCCCGGACCGCTCGTATACGGCTCCGACCAGGGCGTAGTAGTGCTGCCGGAAGCCGGCCGTGACGCCTGCCCTGTCGCCGATCCGCCCGTCGCCAGCCGACCGGTCACCGATCCGACCGGCCTCTGGAATTCCCAGGAGGCCGGCCACCAGGCCGCCCCAGGTCTCGCCCGGTACGGGTGGCGGTACATGGCCAGCCGCCTCGACCGAACGATCCACGAGGAGACGCACCGGGACATCGGGTTGCGACCCGGAGGTCCGGGACTCCACGATCGGGGCGCACACCTCGGCGTGACCGGCGAAGACGCCCGAACGGTCAAGCCACAGGCCCGTCAGCCGACCAGACGTCACCAGCCGGTCCCGGACGGGGCCGGCATCCCTTGCCGCCAGCAGCGACTGCGGCTGGATGAGGAGCATCCGACCGCCCGGCGCCAGCACCTCCAGGCCGAGGGCCAGGAACAGCCAGGCAGCGTCCGTGTAGGCCCCCACGAGGTCGCCGAATCTCTCCCGCAGCGCCTGACGGTCAGCACCCGTCCTCGATGTTGACGCCTTGAGCTGGCCCAGGAACGGTGGATTTCCGACCACGGCGTCGAACCCGTCGGCTGGCCGGTCCGGCCATGGATCGACTCCTTCGTGCAGCGGATCAGCCACGACCACGCCGGATACCTCGTCGGGATCGACTCCGGCCCAGGCCCCCAGCACACGACGCGTGGCGTCCACCGAGGCGGGATCCACGTCGGCACCGAAGAGGTGCCGCCGGACGATGGAACGACGATCGGCCGCACCGACCTCCAGGAGACGTCTGGCCGCGGCCAGGAGGAACACCCCGCTGCCACAGGCAGGGTCCAGGACCGTTCCCCGCTGAACGACCTCGGCTACAAGGGCCGAGGCGACGTCCGGCGGGGTGAAGAACGCACCGCGTCGCCGACGATCATCGACCGACTGCAGCCGGACGGACGCCTCGTCGGCGAGCCGGTCGGCCGCCAGGTCCAGGCGCCGGTCGGTCACCCGGAGCCGATCCCGATCTTGCGCGTCAGGTCAGGCGGCCTCGTTGGCCGGGTCCCACGCCATCAGGTCGTCCAGCCGCACATCGTTGGAGTAGACCTCCACGATCGGCTGCTTCAACCCGAGACGGCGCAGCAGCTTGCGCACCTCGAGCTCCTCGTTCCAGAGCACCAGGCTGACCACCACGCCGGACTCCCCTGCCCGCGCTGTTCGGCCGGAGCGGTGCACGTAGGTCTTGGCATCGGACGGCGGGTCGTAGTGGATGACCACGTCCACGTCGTCCACGTGGATCCCCCGTGCGGCCACGTCCGTGGCCACCAGGCACTTCACCTTGCCGGCCTGGAAGTCGGAGAGTGCCTTCTCCCGCTGGGCCTGCCTCAGGTCGCCGTGGATGGCGGCCGCCCTCACGTTCTCACCGAGCAGCTTGTCGGTCAGCTTGTCCGCACCCCACTTGGTGCGGGAGAAGATGATCGTCCTGTTGGACGCCTCCACGATCCGGGCAGCGACCCTGACCCTGTCCATCTCGTGGACGGCCAGGAAGCGGTGCTCCATCTCGGCCACCGTCACATCGTTAGATGCCACCTCATGGGTCACCGGATCGGTCTGGTAGCGGCTGATCAGGGCACCCACCATGCCGTCCAGGGTGGCGGAGAACAACAGCGTCTGGTGGTCCTTCTTGGCGCGCCTCAGGATCCACTCAACCTGGGGCATGAAGCCCATGTCGGCCATGCGGTCGGCCTCGTCGATCACGACGCCCTCCAGGTCGGCCACCGAGAGCTCCTCCTGCTGGATGAGGTCGATCATCCGTCCGGGGGTGGCCACGACGAAGTCGACGCCCCTCTTCAGTGCGGCGATCTGCTTCTCGATCGGCGAACCGCCGTAGATGGCCTCGAAGGTGAGGCCCCGCGTGGCGGCCAGCGGCTCGAGTTCCTTGCAGACCTGCACGGCCAACTCACGGGTGGGCACGAGGGCCAGGCCGGTGGGCCGGTGGGGCTTCGCCTTGGAGATGCGCTGGATCATCGGGATGCCGAAGGCGAGGGTCTTGCCCGACCCCGTCTTGGCCTTGCCACACACGTCCCGCCCGGCGATGCCGTCGGGGATGGCGAGGGTCTGGATCTCGAACGGAGTGGTGATCCCCCGCTTGGCAAGGACATCAACCAGATCCTGGTCGATGCCCAGATCGGTGAACTGGATCGTCGTCTCGGCGAACTGGGTCGTCGTCATTGGACTTCTTTTCCCGGCGGCATGGCCACCGAATCGTCACCCGCGCCTCGGCGGGTACCGTCACCGCTCATCCCGGGTGACGAATCCGACCCGGGGTCGGCATACAGGCGGCCGACCGGACCCGGGTGGGTGCCCCCATCCTACCGTCGCGCCGGTGCCCGGGGTGTGCCGGACGGATGGAGTGTCAGCCGGGCCGCACCCTGCCGTCGCCGGTCGCCACCCCCTCGGCAGCCAGACGGTCCGCCTGCTCGACCTCGTGACCCGGCACAAGGCGCCCGGTCGAGGTCACGACCCGCCACCACGGATAGCCGTCATGCACTCCCAGGAACCTCCCGACCGCCCTGTGGGCCCCGGGATGGCCGGCCTCGGCAGCCACCTCGCCATACGTCACCACCTCGCCGGACCGCAGGGCGTCGAGCACCGCTGCGACCGATGCCTCGAAGGGTGTGAAGCCCTCATCGGCTCCCAGCGTCGGAGCGGTCACGGTGCCTCAGCGGCCACTCGGCGCCGTGAGCTGGACTATCTCGATCCTGTGGGCGAATCCCGGCACGTCGTGCTCCCCCAGGCGGATCTCCACGGCGTTCACCATCTGAAGGGAGACCGTGCCAGCCTGGGCCAGGATCTGGTGCGGCTCGGCCCGGTCGCAGAGACGCGATGCCAGGATCACCGCCGATCCGACGTGGTCGTCACCGTCGATGAGGAGCACCCGACCCCTCGCGATGCCGGCGCGCATGGGTAGCGGCGACCTGCTCTCGTCGACCAGGTACTCGATGTCGATGACCGCCTCGACAAGGTCCTCCTGCTCGACGCCGATCATCATCACGCCGTCGCCCAGCCACTTGGCGAGGCGAACCCCCCTCTCGGCGGCCACCTGTCGCACCGCCGTCCGGAAACTGGAGATCACGTCGTACGCCGCCGCGTCACCCTTCTCGTCCGTGTAGGCGGTGAATCCGCAGAGGTCCAGGAACGCGAAGGTCCGCTCCACCCTCTTCAGGGCCCTCCTGGGAAGTGCACTGCCGCTCATCGGAGGACCGCCTCTCCGCTGGTCCGCTCCCCGGGAGGAATCCGCCCGGCCCGGGCCACCACCGCGCCCACCAGGATCGCCAGGAGGGCCATCCAGATATTGACCCTCACCCCGGCTATCAGCGAGGCCGCATCGGACCGCAACGCCTCCACCCAGAGCCGCCCCAACCCGTATCCGAACACCCACAGCGCCACGATGTAGCCGGGGCGCAGGATCGAAAGCCGCTCGACGCGTACCAGTACCACCGCCAGCGTCACGTTCCAGAGGCCCTCGTAGAGAAACGTCGGATGGAACGCGGCGGCGTCCAGGTGGGCGGACGGACGGTGGACGGCGTCGATCTCGAGCGCCCACGGCAGGTCCGTAGGTCGGCCGAAGACCTCCTGGTTGAACCAGTTGCCCCACCTTCCGATGGCCTGGGCCACCGGGATGGTCGGGATCATGACGTCCATCGCCGAGGCCATCGAGAGGCCACGGCGACGGGCCACGAGCACGCCCACCAGAACGCCGGCCATCAGCCCGCCGGGGATTCCCAGACCGCCCTGCCAGACCGCAGGCACGTCCTCCCAACGCCCCCTGAAGGACCGCCAGTCGGTCGCCACGTGGTAGAGCCGGGAACCGATGAGGCCGGCCGGCACCGCCCACATGGCAATCGTGGCGATGTCCTCCGGATCCCCACCGCGGGCCGCCAGGCGCTTCTGGCTCCACATCACCGCCACGAGCGCCCCGAGGGCGATCATCAGGCCGTAGGCCCGGAGCTCCAGGGGGCCTATCGAGATCGAGTTCCCCGACGGGCTGGGAATCGCGCCGATCACTCCGGTCAGGATCACGTCCACCCCCGGAAAACCGACTCAGGCGGAGAAGGCATCGTCCGCCATGGCGTAGAGGTCGCCCGCACCGGCGGTCACCGCACCCAGCTGGGCCCTGGTCACGGGCAGGAGCTGCTCTGCGTAGTAGCGGGCCGCCACGATCTTGGACCCCAGGAAGTCGGCATCGCCCTCACCGGCCCGGATCCTGCGATGTGCGCCGAGGGCGAGGCGCGCCACCATCCAACCTCCGACCAGCTGGCCGAACATCTTCAGGTACGGCGAGGCCCCTGCCATGGCGTCGTTGGGGTCGGCCAGACCGTGCACCATCAGCCAGGTGGTGGCCTCCTCGGTTGCCGCCAGGGCGTCGGCCAGGCCTACGCGGATCGAGTCGAAGTCCTCGCCCGCTGAAGCCAGGTCGGAGACCGTGCCTGCGATGTCGGCAAGCAGGTCGGCCATAACCGCACCCTCGCGCATCGGGAGCTTGCGGCCCACCAGGTCCATGGCCTGGATGCCGTTGGTCCCCTCGTAGATCGGTGAGATCCGTGCGTCCCGGAGGTGCTGGGCGGCACCGGTCTCCTCGATGTAGCCGTAGCCGCCGTGGACCTGGATGCCGACCGAGGCCATCTCGACGCCCAGATCGGTGCACCAGGCCTTCGAGATCGGCGTCAGCAGCTCTGCCCGCTCGGCCGCCCGCTGGCGGGTGTCGGCATCCGGGTGGCGTCCGGCCACGTCCAGGGTGGCGGCGTTGAAGTACAGCAGGCATCGCATGGCGTCGGTGTAGGCCCGCATCGTGAGCAGCATCCGCCGCACGTCCGCGTGCCTGATGATCGCCGCCTGCTCGCCGGCGGGGCCACCGATGGCCCGGCCCTGATGACGCTCCATCGCATAGTCGGAGGCCTGCTGGAGGGCCCGCTCCGTGACGGCCAGGCCCTCGATGCCAACCCCCAGACGGGCGTTGTTCATCATCGAGAACATGCACTTCATGCCCTGGTGTTCATCACCCAGGAGATAGCCGACCGCACCGTCGCCGGCGTCGCCGTAGGCCAGGACGCAGGTCGGGCTGGCGTGCAGGCCCAACTTGTGCTCGACCGAGACGCACCTGTAGTCGTTGCGCTCTCCGAGGCTGCCGTCGTCAGCCACCAGGTACTTGGGGACGATGAACAGCGAGATCCCCCTGGTTCCCGGCGGACTGTCCGGAGTGCGGGCCAGGACCAGCTGGATGATGTTCTCGGTCAGCTCGTGCTCGCCGAAGGTGATGAAGATCTTGGTTCCGAAGATCCGGTAGGTGCCGTCGTCCTGGGGCACGGCACGGGTGGTCAGCGCCCCCACGTCGGAGCCGGCCTGCGGTTCGGTGAGGTTCATCGTTCCCGACCACTCGTTGGTGACCATCTTGGGCAGGAAGGTCTCCTTCAGGCCCTCGTCGCCAAAGACGCGGATGGCCTCGACAGCGCCGACCGTCAGCATCGGCCCCATCGACCATGCACGCGATGCCGTGGCCAGCAGCTCGCTGGCCACCGTCTGGATGGCGCCGGGGAAACCGCCGCCGCCGTAGTCGGGGTCCTGGCTGATGGCACTCCACCCGGACTCCACGAACTTGTCCCAGGCCACGCCGAACTCGTCGGGGACGGTAACCACGCCGTCGGTCACCGAGCAGCCCTGCTCGTCCCCGATCCGGTTCACCGGGGCGACCACCTCGGCCACGAAGCGGCCCAGCTCGTCGAGGACGCCGTGGATGGTCTCCACGTCCACGTGCTCGAAGCCCGGAAGGTCGCAGATGGCCGTTATGTCGCTGATCTCGTCGAGGACGAGGCGGATGTCGCCCAGGGGAGGCCGGTAGTCGCTCATGTCCGCACGCTACCGCCCTCTCCCCGGGCGCATTGGAGCCGGGCACCGGGCCGCGCCGGGTTATGTTCCACGCCGTGACCACCGACGACACCCGGATAACGAACCTCATCCACCTCTACGCCGAGCTACTCGACAGCGGCCAGTTGGAGGCGTGCTGCGACCTGTTCGCCCACGCACGCGTCGTGCTGGACCATGAAGCCGATCCACCCGTCGTGGTGGACCGTGACGGCCTCCTGGAGGTCTGGCGGTCCATGGTGGCCATCCACGAGGACGGCACGCCGCGCACCCGTCACCTGGTCGGTACCCCGATCCTGGAGGTGGACGCCGAAGCCGGCACCGCGACCTGTCGCAGCACCTACACGGTCTTCCAACAGGTGGCCGCCGGCCCACTGCAACCGATCATCAGCGGCCGCTACAACGACCGTTTCGAACGCGTCGACGGCACCTGGAGGTTCACCGAGAGGATCTACGCCGCGGACCTCGTCGGGGACCTCTCAGACCACATGCTGCGCCGCCTCGACCTCTGAGCCCTGCTGGACAATGGCCTGTCCGTCGACCGGCCCGGCGTCTCCGGCCAACCAGTGGCGACGACAACGCAGGTCGTAGCTGACCCGGTGGTCCTCGGGATCGTCGACCACGAAGAGCTTTCCGTCGTACACCTGCACCCCGTCCACCAGGCGGGCGTTGTGGGTGGCCCTCGCACCACACCAGCACCTGGCTTCGACCTGCACCTCGACCCGCTCGTCGGCCAGCTCCAGGAGGCGCTTCGTCCCCTCGAAGAGCTCTCCCTGGAAGGAGGTGAGCAGGCCGAAGGCGAACACGTCGGCGCCCAGGTCGTCGACGATCCGGGCCAACTGGTCTATCTGTTCGGGACGGTAGAACTGGGCCTCGTCGCACACCAGGTAGTCGATGCGGCCACGCCGGGACGCCACGGCCAGCGCCAACTCGAACAGGTCCAGCCTCGGACCCACCTCGACTGCGTCAGCCGACACCCCGAGGGCACTCGAGACCCTGCCGCCGGACCGGTCCAGCTGGCTGCAGAGGATCCCCTGGAGGCCACGCTCCAGGAGGTTGTGGTGGATCTGGAGCGCGAGGGTGCTCTTGCCGGATCCCATGGTCCCGAAGGAGAACCGCAGGACGGCCATCAGCAGCGTCGTCCCACCCTGGCCCCGGCACCGGCCACGGAACTCACGAACAACCGCTCGTGGCGCCACAGTCGGTGCAGACGTAGCAGGAGCCCGCACGCTGCATGGCCACACCGCACTGCATGCAGAGCGGCGCGTCGGCCCCCCTCGAGCCGAGCGCCAGCTGGGCTGCGAACTGGGCTGGCGACGGCACGGTGGGCGGGTCCGGTGGCACGTCGGAACCCTGACGGGTCTCGGCGACGGACTCCTCCACGCCCGGCAGCGTGGGCTGGGTCCGCTCGCTGGTCGTGAGGATGTTCAGCTCCGCCCGTTCCTCGACGCTCATGTACTCGACGGCCAGGCGGCGGAACAGGTAGTCGATGATGCTCGTGGCGATCCGGAGGTCCGGATCGTCGGTCATCCCGGCCGGCTCGAACCTCATTCCCGTGAAGGCACCCACGAACGCCCGCAGGGGCACGCCGTACTGGAGGCCGTGGCTGAGCGAGATGGCGAAGGCATCCATGATCCCGGCGAGGGTCGACCCCTGCTTTGAGACCCGGAGGAAGATCTCACCCGGACGACCGTCCTCGTACTCCCCGATCGTGACGAACCCCTTGCAGTCCGCCACCCGGAACTCCAGGGTGAGCGAGCGTCGACTCCGGGGAAGCTTGCGGCGGACCGGTTCGGCCAGGGTTGCGGCGAAGTCCGCCACGGCCTCGGCTGGCTTGGCTCCGGCCCCACTGCCGGCCGATAGCGGCTGGGCCACCTTGCAGTTGTCGCGGTAGATGGCCACGGCCTTGAGGCCCAGGCGCCACGACTCCAGGTAGAGCTCCTCGACGTCGTCCACGCTGACGGTCTCCGGCATGTTGCAGGTCTTGGAGATGGCACCCGACAGGAACGGCTGGACCGCTCCCATCATGCGGACGTGGCCCATGTGGTGGATCGGGTTGTCGCCCATCGACGTGGCGAACACCGCCAGGTGCTCCGGCCTGATCTCCGGGCAGCCGACCATCGTCTGGTGTTCGTCCACCCAGGCCTCGACGGCGGCGGCTGAGGCCTCGTCGTAGCCGAGGCGTCGCAGCGCCCTGGGAACGGTCCGGTTGACGATCGACATCGTGCCACCGCCGACGAGGCGCTTGTGCTTCACGAGGCTCAGGTCGGGTTCGATCCCGGTGGTGTCGCAGTCCATGAGGAGGCCGATGGTGCCGGTGGGCGCCAGCACGGTGGCCTGGCTGTTGCGAACGCCGACCCGCTGGGCCAGCGCACAGGCCTCGAACCAGGCCGTGCGGCCGGCGGCCACCAGGGCGGGCGCCGCCTCGGCGTCCAGGAGCTCTGCCGCATCACGGTGCATCTCCAGCACGCCGAGCATGGGCTGGCGGTTGTGCTCGAAGCCGTCGAACGGCCCCATGCGGTCCGCCAACCGGGCCGAGGTCCGGTAGGCGTGCCCGGTCATCACCGACGTGATGGCGGCGGCCACCGCCCGACCATCGTCGCTGTCGTAGGGGAGGCCAAGGGCCATGAGGAGCGCACCCAGGTTGGCGTAGCCCAGCCCCAGCTGTCGAAAGGCCCGGGTGGTCTCGCCGATGGTCTCCGTCGGATAGTCGGCGTTGCCGACCAGGATCTCCTGGGCGGTGAAGACGACCTCGATCGCATGGCGGAAGCCGTCGATGTCGAAGCCCCCGATCGCATCGCTGTCGTCGTCGGTGTCACCCAGGAACTTCAGCAGGTTGATGCTCGCCAGATTGCACGCGCTGTCATCCAGGTGGACGTACTCAGAGCAGTTCGAGACCAGCAGCCCGTTCACGACGTAGGAGTGGTTGCGAGGCTCGGTGAGGTTGTAGGTCAGCTCGTCACCGTCATCGATCCGCGCTACGAGGCGGGCCGTCGTGGCCGTCCGGTATCCGACGCGCTTCCGATCAGCCAGCAGGCCGTTGAGCAGCCCCTGCTTGCGACCCAGGTCGAAGCCGACGTGGGCTCCGAACGGCTCGACGGAACGGCCGGTGATACGGAGGTCCCAGGTTGCCTTCGACCGGTAGGAGACCACCGTGCCGTCAGAGCGCGTGTACTCCAGACCGCCCACGCCACCACGGCCCGTTGCATGGATCCGACTGGTGATGCCGAAGGTCTGCAGCAGCCTCTGCACCCCCACGAGCAGGCCCCGGGAGATGGACGACAACCCCACGTACGAACCGTGGTCCTCGCTCCGGTAGACGCAGCCGTCGGCATCGAAGAGGCCCCGGAGGAACGCTGCGGCGATCTCGGGTGGCGCCTGGAGGATCGACCAGGGCACGACCTTGTGGGCACCGGTCACGGACAGCACACCGAGCGCCTCGAGGTACCTCTTGAACCGGCGCCTGGAGAGCCGCAGCTGGACGGTTCCATTGGCCTGTTCGGAGGCCTTCAGCGGGCGGTCGTCGTTGATCCATTCGAGCAGGGCGTGGTGTCGGACCATGATCTCGTCGCGGTCCTCGGCCGAGCCGTAGACGGTGGCCGTCGTCGTCCCGGACGTGGAGCCGTCACCGATCAGCCACCCGAGGTAGTGCCCGAACAGGGCGCTCCACTCGTCGGGCAGACGGAGGTCTCCGGCATGGTCGCCGCTGGCCCGGTAGTGCTCGGGATCCGACGAGACCGGGATCGCAGAGTCGGCCTCTTCGGCAAACGAGGGCAGGTCCAGCAGGCGGACATCGTCCTCCTCCGAGAGCTCGTGAGCCTCCACCCAGCCACGGTTGGCGGTGAACAGCCGATGGTTCGGCGTGCACCGGACCTCGTGCCCCGTGTTGAACTGGAGCCGTAGGACCGGGTTCACCCCGGTGATCATCACGGCGTCCGGTGAGGTCAGGACGACCCCCTCGGTGGGTTCCCCGGCGCCGGTGGCGTCGTGCGTCCAGACCCTGAACTCCTCGCCCCTGTTGATCCGATCCACGAGCTCGTCGAAGCGAACCAGGCCCCGGTCGGTGTGGACGAGCGAGTCACCGGTGAAGCACGGATTGCTGGCCGATATCCGGCCGGTATTGGACGCCGTGTGCCACCGGTTGATGGCCGTGTCGAACTGGATGCCCGGATCTGCGCACTCCCATGCAGCCTCGGACATCTGCCGGAACAGGCTACGGGCCGGGACCGTCTCGATCACCGAACCGTCGGTGACCGCCGTGAGGTCCCAGTCGGCATCGGCCGCCACGGCCTCCATGAACTCATCCGTCACACGGACGGAGTTGTTGGCGTTCTGGTACATGATCGAGTGGCTGTCAGCGCCGTCGAAGCCGACCTCGAATCCGGCGTCGGCCAGGACCCGGATCTTGCGTTCCTCACGAGCCTTGCACCAGATGAACTCCTGGACGTCCGGATGGTCGATGTCCAGGATGACCATCTTGGCGGCGCGGCGGGTCTTGCCCCCGCTCTTGATGGTTCCGGCCGAGGCATCCGCGCCCCTCATGAAGCTGACGGGCCCGCTGGCCTCGCCGCCACCCTTCAGGGCCTCCTTGGAGGACCTGATGGCACTCAGGTTGACGCCGGCACCCGAACCACCCTTGAAGATCGTTCCCTCCTCGACGTACCAGTTCAGGATCGATGACATCTGGTCTTCGACGGAGAGGATGAAGCAGGCCGAGGCCTGCTGGGGGACCCCGGGCACGCCGATGTTGAACCAGACGGGCGAGTTGAAGGCGGCCCGCTGGGTCACGATCAGGTAGCGGAGTTCGGCTGCGAAGGCCTCGGCTTCATGGTCGTCGGAGAAGTAGCCGTCCCTCCGGCCCCAGTCGGCGATCGTGCCGGCGACCCTGTCGGCCACCTGACGCAGCGACGACTCCCTGCCGGGACCATCCAGGGGCCCGCGGAAGTACTTCTGGGCCAGGATGTTGGTGGCGTTCACCGACCAGTCCGACGGCACCTCCACGCCGTCCTGCTGGAAGGCGACCGACCCGTCGCGGTGGTCCACCAGGCGGGAGGTCCGCACGTCCCAGTCGATCTCGTCGTATGGATCGATCCCGGGCGTCGTGAAGTGGCGGCGGATTCCAAGTACCCCCCGCTCGGGCGCTACAGACATCTGGTTCCTCGTCCTCCTGCGCCCGTTTCCGACCGGCCCGACCACTGTTCCGGAAGGTACGGACAACCTGTGACGACCCCGGGGCTACTCGGTGGCCGTTGGTGTCGTGGCCGATGACGGCAGGCCCAGGTCGAGGAGCCCGCCATGCGAACACCCTTCCCGGATATCGGTGCGGTCATCCCAACGCCTCTCCGACGGATCGGTTCGACGACTTCTGCCGGGCAGACCGCCACCGGCCACGAATGCGAAATCTACGGACCACAGGCTGTGGACGGATAGTGGGATTCACTGTGGATTTCCCGGTGGATTACGTCGACGTTCTCCACAGCCAGGGCGATGTACCGTCACGTCGTGCGACTCCTCCACCCCACGACCGGCCCCGAGGTGGATATCTCCGACATCCACCTGGACCTCGAACGCCCACCCCCACCCGGTCGACCCTGGGTGATGCTCAACATGGTGGCCTCCGTGGATGGCGCCACGACCATCCAGGGGCTTTCCGGCCGGCTGGGAGGCGCCGGGGATCGCCAGGTGTTCCGGACCCTGCGCGGCCTGGCCGACATGATCCTCGTGGGGGCCGGAACCGTGCGGGCCGAGGGCTACCGACCACCTCGGACCCCCGATGACAGCCTGGCGTCGGCTCGGGCCACCGCAGGCCAGTGGGTCCGACCCCGGTTGGTGGTGGTCTCCGCAAGCCTGGACCTGGACCCGACGGCGCCGTTGTTCACCGAACGCCTCCCCGAGGACCCCCCTCCCCTGATCGCAACCGTGCGGTCGGCGCCGGCGGACCGGCGTGATGCCCTCGCCGATGTGGCCGACCTGATCAACCTGGGTGACACCCGGGTGGACTTCACGGGGTTGTTGGCGACCCTCGGAGACATCGGGGCGCGAACCGTGCTGTGCGAGGGCGGACCTCGCCTGAACCACCAGTTGCTGGCCGCCGGCCTGGTCGACGAACTGTGCCTCACCATCTCGCCCAGAGTCGTCGGCGGAGCCGGTACGACCGGACCCGGGCTCCTCGACGGTGAGGCGTTCGCCGTGCCATCGGGACTCCGACTGGACCGGGTGCTCGCCCACGATGACTTCCTCTTCTGCAGGTACCTGGTCGTCTGAGGCGGGGTGCCCGTGACCGTGCGACCAGGCCACGGAGCAAGTCAGCCGCTGGGCAGATCAGCCGCTGGGAATGACTATCCGCTGGCCGGGATGCAGGAGCGAACCACCGGTCACCTTGGAGAGACGGTCGACCGTATAGCGGAGGTCCCGGCCCGGAGGGTTCACCCGTTCGGCAATCGACCAGAGGGTGTCGCCCGGCTGGACCACGTAGATGACGGGCTCGCCTGAAGCCTCGACCACGGTTGCTCCGGGGGTGCCGGTGACCCGGCCGATCAGCTCGCCACCCAGCAGTGGCAGGGCCGAGAGCACCAGGCCGAGGAGCGCCGCCACCAGGATGCGACGACGACGGTAGGTCCCCGGACCGGCCACCCTCACGCCGACAGGCCGCGTGTCGAAGGGCCCGGTACCGACGTAACCGGTGCCGACGGCCGGAGAGTCGACGGGCGCCGGACCCGCAGCTGACGGCACCCGGAGGGATCCGACGGCGTAGGGCTCGGCCGAGAGGACATCGGCGAACATGCGTTGCACGACTCCACGCCCACCGGGCCGCACGGCCGGACGTGACCCGGTGTCGGCGACCAGGTCGAACGGAAGTTCCAGGGTCATCGTGTTCATGCTCTACATCCTGACGATGGGGTGTGACAGCGGTGACCGGCCGGCCCCTGTGGGTCCTTGACACGGAACGCCTGTTCGGGGAACATGTATTCGGCGTACAGGTGTTCGATCACGATGTCAGTGTATCGAACAGGTGTTCGCTGTCAAGCGGACCGGCAACCGGCCGATCGACCAGCAGAGGACGCACCCCCATGACCACCACAGGGCTCAGCAGTCGCCAGCAGGAGATCCTGGAGTTCATCGATGCCCAGACCAGGGAGCGTGGCTACCCGCCGTCGGTACGGGAGATCGGTTCGGCCGTGGGCCTCACGTCACCGTCCACGGTCCACTCCCACCTGGCCACGCTCCAGGACCGCGGCTACCTGCGCCGGGATCCCTCCAAGCCACGGGCTCTGGAGGTCTGCCTGGATCCGGTCAGCGGTGCCGCCGTCGACAGGGGAACCGCCCGCCACATACCCCTGGTTGGCGAGGTGGCCGCCGGAACCGACGTCCTGGCCCACGAGAACATCATGGAATCGGTCCCCATGCCGGTCGAGTTCACCGGAGAGGGCGATCTGTTCATGCTCCGTGTCCGCGGCGAGTCGATGATCGGGGCCGGCATCCTGGACGGCGACCACGTGGTCGTGAAGGTCCAGCAGACGGCCGAACCCGGCGACCTGGTGGTGGCTGGCATCCCCGGCGACGAGGGCACCGTCAAGTACTTCGAACGCGACGGCGAGACCGTGGTCCTGGTGCCGGCGAACCCCGCCTTCCAGGAGCTGCGGTACCCGTCTGACGAGGTGACGATCTTCGGCCTGGTCGTGACGGTCCTACGACGCATCTGACCGCCTGATCGGGGCGCTGGCCCCACGATGCATCTCGGCCCGAAACCGGGGCGCTGGCCTGCGGCTGGTCAGGCGCCGTGTTCGAGCAGGTCCCGCAGGATCGTGAAGCAGGACTCCAGGGGCGCCCGCTCCAGGCACTCCCCCGCAGTGTGGGCCAACGTCGGCTCCCCGGGGCCCAGGTTCACGGCCGGAACCCCGTGCTCCGCGAAGAACGCCACGTCGGTCCAGCCCAACTTGGCCCGCACCTCCAGGTGGTGCCGATCCGTGATGGCACGCAGCAGCGGATGTGACATCCCCGGCGGAGCGGCCGGTGAGTGGTCCACCAACTCGACGACGTCGCCGCCATCAAGGAACGGCGCCAGGAACTCCCGGACGTGGGCCTCGGCTTCGGCACCGGTGCGGTCCGGGGCGTAGCGGTGGTTGATCCTCACCATGGCGCTGTCGGGCACGACATTGCCGGCCACTCCGCCCTCCACGTGCACGGCCTGGAGCGCCTCGCGGTACCGGCAGCCGTCCACCACGGGTTCGCGGTGCGGGTACGCCTCGAGGGCCGTCAGCAGGGTGCCAAGACGGTGCACCGCGTTTCGCCCCATCCACGGCCGGGCGGTGTGGGCCCGGACCCCGGCGAGGGCCACCTCGAAACGCATCGTGCCCTGGCATCCGGCCTCGATTGCACCGGCGGTCGGCTCTCCCAGGATGGCGACGTCGCCGGCCAGCAGCTCCGGTGCCTCGGCGAAGAGCTCACGAAGGCCGTTGTGGACCATCGCCACCTCCTCGCGGGCATAGAAGACCCAGGTCACGTCCACCGCCGGTTCCCGGACCACGCGGGCCAGCTCCAGCATCACGGCCAGGCCGCCCTTCATGTCGGTCGTGCCCAGCCCCCAGAGAACGTCCCCGTCGAGGCGTGAGCCGGAGGTATCGCCGGGAACCGTGTCCGTATGGCCCGCCAGGATCAGCCTGTGTCCACGGCCCAGGTCCGTGCGGGCCACCAGGTTGTCGCCGATCCGGTCCACCGCCAGGCCCGGGATGGCGCGCAGCTCGGCCTCCAGGTGCGCCACGATGGCTGCTTCGTCGAAGCTGACCGACGGGATGTCGACCAGTTCAGCGGTGAGGGCCAGCAGGTCGGTCACGGGACGGTCGACCGCTGGCGTCAGGTGGAGACGCCGTGCGTACGCAGGACGTCGTTCAGGGCGGACTTGTCGTGGCGTTCACCGGGCTCCAGGTACTTCAGGACCAGGACGCAGGGCAGGCCGAACTCGCCACCGTCGAATACCTTCGTACGGTTGGCCTGGACGGCCACGCACCACGCCGGCACAACGCCTCGACCCAGCTCCTCGCCGGTCGCAGCGTCGATCACCGGGATGGAACCGGTCAGCACCGCTCCGGCACCCAGCACCACGCCGTCACCCACCCGGGCGCCCTCGGCCACGATGCAACGGCTGCCGATCAGGCAGTCGTCGCCGATCATCACCGGCACGGCGTTGGGTGGCTCCAGGACGCCGCCGATGCCCACCCCACCGGAGAGGTGGACGTTGCGGCCGATCTGGGCGCACGACCCCACCGTCGCCCAGGTGTCGACCATCGTGTTGTCTCCCACGTAGGCACCGATGTTCGTGTAGCTGGGCATCATCACGACGCCGGGCCCCTGGTAGCTCCCCCAGCGGGCCTGCGCCCCGGGAACCACCCTCACCCTGCGCTGGATCCAGTCGCGTTTCAGGGGGATCTTGTCGGCGAACTCGAACGGGCCCATCTCGATCGTTTCCATCTTCGACTGGCGGAACAACAGCAGGATGGCCAGCTTCAGCCACTCGTTCACGATCACCCCGCCGGAGCCATCCGGCTCCGCCACCCGGGCCTGACCGGTGTCCAGCAGGTCGATGGCGGCGTGGATGGCCGCGTTGGCCTCGGTGTCGTCCACGTCCAGGTCGTCGCGACCCGACCAGAGCTCTTCGATCTGTGCCTTGAGGTCTGACATGGCGCCGAGGCTACCGCCACGCCCCTCCCCGACCGGAACCAGTTCCGGTCCGCTCAGGGACGGTCAGCCGGCCAAAGCGGAAGCCCGGCTACACACGACCTCCAGGTCGTCGTCGGTGACCACGGCCGCCACCCGCACCCAGCCGGCACCACCGGGACCGAAGACCGTTCCGGGGCTGGTGATGACCCCCAGGTCGCCGGCCAGCCGTCGCACCAGGGCCATCTCGTCACCACCGGGCGCCTCCACCCACAGGTAGAAGCCGCCCTCCGGCAGCTCGGCCCGGACCCCCAGCGATCCCAGGACCTCGACGAGGACCTCCAGGCGCCTGAGGTACCGGGCGGCCTGGACGTCGACGTGGTCCTGGTCCCGTAGTGCCGCCGCACCTGCCGCCTGGGCGGGTCCGGGGATCATGAACCCCTGGTGTCGACGGGTCTCCCGCAGGTACCAGGCCAGGTCCGGGTCACCGGCGTAGAAGCCAACGCGCAGCCCGGCCAGGTTGGATCGCTTCGAAAGGGAGTGGACAGCCAGCACCCCTTCGGTTCCGTGCTGGAGGATGGAACGCGACGGGCCGTTCCAGGTGAGCTCCACGTAGCACTCGTCTGACAGCACCGGGATCCCCCGTGCCCTTCCCCATTCGGCCGCCGCCCCAAGGTCGTCGAGGGCGCCCGCCGGGTTGCCGGGGGTGTTCACCCACAGGCAGAGGGCGCGTTCGGCGTCCTCCTCATGGATCGCCGAGAGGTCGATCCGCCACGACGCATCCATGGGCACCGGCACGGCACGGCAACCGGCCAGCACCGCTCCCATCTCGTAGGACGGATACGACACGGCCGGGTAGAGGACGGTGTCGCGGTCGGGGTTCCGGAGCTTCAGCAGGTGGGGCAGGCCCGTCACCAGTTCCTTCGTCCCCACGCAGGCCCCCACCTGATCGGGCTGGATCTCCACACCGATGCGACGTCCGCACCAGCCGACCACGGCATCGAGTAGTTCCGGCGTGCCGATCGACGGCGGGTACGGACGCGCCGGATCGGGCTCGGCCAGCACTACCGCCACCACGTCCGGCACCGGATCGCACGGCACGCCAAGCGACAGGTCCACGGCCCCGCCCGGCATGGCGTCGGCCAGGGCGCGCACCTCGGCGGGCACGTCGAACGGGTACGGCGACGGGACGAACCCGGTGGACCCCGTCTCGGATTTCATGATCGGCCATCCGGTTCCGCCCCTACGGAGGGCTCTTCGTCGACACGGTATTCGGCCAGTCGGCCGGCGGAACCCTCGTCGACGCGGACCTGCACTACCCACCCGTCGACGGCTTCGTCCACCTCGAGCACCTCGCCCTCCCGGTGGGCCATCGCCAGCACGTCACCACGGGCGTACGGCACCAGCAACCTGGCCACGATCGTCTGGCGCCGGAGCCGTCGCCCGACCATGGCCAGGAGGTCGTCCATCCCGGCTCCGGTCGTCGCCGAGATGGCCACGGAGCCGGGCTCCCGGTCCACCAGGCGGGCCGCTGCCGCCGGCGCCAGGTCGGCCTTGTTGAAGACGAACAGCTCTGGTACCCGGTCGGCGCCGATCTCGTCGAGCACCGTCCTGACCGCCGCTATGCAGCCCTCCGGGTCGGGATCCGAGGCGTCCACGACGTGGACCAGCAGGTCGGCGTCCACCGCCACGTCGAGGGTGGACTTGAAGGCCTCCACCAGCTGGTGCGGCAGCTTGCGGATGAAGCCAACGGTGTCGCTCAGGAAGACCGCCTCGCCACCGGGCAGCTGGAGGCGTCGGGTGGTGGCGTCCAGGGTGGCGAAGAGCCGGTCCTCGACGAGGACGCCGGCGTCGGTCAGGTGGTTCAGGAGCGTGGACTTGCCGGCGTTGGTGTAGCCCACGATGGCCACCGCCCTGTTGCTCGTCCGCTTCCGGGCCTTGGACTGGGTGGCGCGGTTCCCGCGGATTCGCCGCAGGTCCGACTCGAGGCGCGTGATGCGTCGCATGAGACGCCGCCTGTCCACCTCCAGCTGGGTCTCGCCGGGGCCCCGGGTGCCGATTCCACCGGCCTGCTGGCTGAAGGTGCGACCGGAACGCCTCAGTCGGGGCAGCCGGTAGCGGAGCTGGGCCAGCTCCACCTGAGCCCTTCCCTCGGGGCTGCTGGCGTTCTGGGCGAAGATGTCCAGGATCACCGCGGTGCGATCCAGCGCCGAACGCTTCAGGATCTCCTCGAGGTTTCCCTGCTGTGCCGGGGTGAGGTCGTTGTCGAACACGACGGTGTCGGCGTCCAACGCCTCGGACACCGTCTTGATCTCCATGACCTTGCCCTTGCCCACGTAGGTGGCACGGTCCGGCGAATCCCTGTGCTGGAGGACGCGGGCAACCGGATCGGCACCGGCGGTCTCGACCAGGCGGGCCAGCTCGTCCATGGAGGCGTCGGTGGCCTCCGGGTCGGAACGCCCGAGGGTCAACCCGGCGAGGACGATGCGCTCCCGGAACGCCCGGTCGATGAGACCGGTCGACTCGCCACCGAACTCGCCGAAGGCGCCGCGGTGCGATTCCTGGCCCGGGTCATTGTCCGACTCCGACTCCGGGTCCGGGGCCTGGCTCAGATCCGGGTCCAGGTCCGACGCTTCATCCAGGTCGGTCGGCTCACCCATTGGCAGGCACCTCGGTTCCAGGGACCCCGTTGCCGGGCACACCGACCTGATCGTCTCCGAGGTCCACCGTGTGGGAATCCACGAAGGTCGCCGTTCCGGCCAGACGCACCGTGTCCCCGACCATGACCGTCGCCGCCCCACCGGGCATCCGAACCTCCACCACGTCGTCCACCAGGCCCTTGCCGTGGAGGACGTGTGCCGCCGCGCAGGCCCCCGAGCCGCACGCCATCGTCAGGCCCGCACCGCGTTCCCACGTGCGCATCCGGACAGTGGACCGGTCCACCACGGACACCAGGTGCACGTTGCAGCCCGTCGGGGCGAAGAAGGATTCGGTCACAGGGCCGGCGACGGCCAGGTCCACATCGTCGGGGTCGTCGACCAGGAGCACCAGGTGCGGGTTGCCGAAGTCGATGCTGTGGGCCGCCCGAACCTGCACGCCACCCAGGTCGATCTGGATCCCCTCTATCGAAGGGCCAGCTGCGGCGGCCCCCATCTCCACCTCTGCCTCCACCTCCAGGTCGGAGGTCGAGCCATCCACGGTGATCCGACGGTCCCCTGCCGGAGTCTCGACCACGACCTCCAGGCCCGTGGTCCCAGTGGCCTCCCTGCGAAGCAGCGCCTGGCCGAAGCACCTCAGGCCGTTGCCGCTCACCTCAGCAGAACTGCCGTCGCTGTTGAAGAGTGTGAACCGCCACGTTGCGTCCCCGGAGCCTCCGACCGGCGTGCCGAACACGAGGCCATCAGCGCCGATCCCGTCAATACGGTCGCATAGACGACGCGCCAGGTCGACGCCGTCAGGCGGGACGTCATCGGCGAACGTGATCAGGAAGTCGTTGCCGAGGCCGTGGTGTCTTGTCAGCTCCACGGCGACAGTCTCGCCCACCACCGGGCTCCAGCCACGGTCCGTTCACACCGTGCGTGCCCGGTCATCCGGGCACCCCGCAGCGGTCGAACCTCTCGAGGACCCCGTCCAGCGCCTCCAACGGGTCCTCGGCGACGTCGAACCACTCGATCCTGGGATCCCGACGGAACCAGCGTTCCTGGCGCCGGGCGAAGCGCCGGGTGGCCACCACGGCATCGGCGACGGCATCCTCGAGGGTGCAGTCGCCCCGGAGGTGCGCCAGCAGCTCCTGATAGCCGAGTGCCTGGGTCGCTGAGCGCGACAGCCCTCCATCCAGCTCCGAAAGGCGGCGAACCTCGTCCAGGAACCCGTCGTCGAGTTGGCGCTGGTACCGCTCCGCTATTCGACGATCCAGGACGTCGCGGTCGACACGCAGGCCGACCTGCGTGAATGGCGTTACCGGGTAGGCCTCCAGACCGGGTCCGAAGGAGGAGAAGGGTCGGCCGGACCCGAGGGTCACCTCCAGGGCACGGACCACCCGACGGCGGTTCGTGGGCTCCATCCGACCGGCGGCCACCGGATCCAGGTCGGCCAACCGGGCGTAGAGCCCGTGGGTGTCGGCGTCGGCATCCAGCTCGGCACGAACCTCGTCGTAGCGGCCGGGGATCTCGAGGTCGTCGACCACTGCCCGGACGTGGAGGCCGGTGCCACCCACGAGGACGGCCCTGGCCCCATGGTCCTCCATGCCTGCGAGTGCCTGCCGTGCTGCCGCCTGGAAGTCGGACACGGTGAAGTCCTCGGTCGGGTCGACCAGGTCCAGGAGGTGGTGCGGGACCTCGGCCCGCTCCGCTGCGGTCGGAGCCGCCGTACCGATGTCCATGCCCCGGTAGAGGGCCATGGAGTCCATCGAGACCAGCTCCACGCCGGGCCGTCGACGGGCGACCTCGAGGGCGATCGCCGACTTGCCGGAGGCCGTCGCGCCCACGACGACCAGGTGCCCATTGGGGCTCATCAGGTTCAGACCGACGCGACTGGTATGCGGCGTCGGTGTCGTGGCGCCGCCGTGACCTCCACCAGCTCTCCGAGGAGGTAGTGGTTCGCTGCGTCCACGATCTTCACGTCGGCGTAGGCGCCGACACGCAGGTCTTCGGCCGCCGCCAGGTGCACCAGCTTGTTCTGGCGGGTCCGCCCGGTGACCTGGTCGGGTTCACGCTTGGCAGGGCCCTCGACCAGGATCTCCTCGATCCGGCCGACCCTCGCCCCATGCGTGATGCGTGCCGAGCGCTTCAGTACCTGCTGGAGCCGCTCGTAGCGGTCCACACAGACGGCGTGGTCGACGAAATGGTCGGCCATGGCGGCCGCCTCGGTGCCCTCGCGCGGTGAGAACACGAAACAGTAGGCCGAGTCGTAGGCGGCTTCGGCGACGACCTCGAGGGTCTCGTCGAAATCGGCCTCGGTCTCGCCCGGGAACCCCACTATGAGGTCGGTGGTGACGGCGAGGTCGTCAATGCCGGCCCGTGCCGCCGCCAGGCGCTCCAGGTAGCGCTCGGCCGTGTAGCCGCGGTGCATGGCGGCCAGCACCCGGTTGCTTCCCGACTGCAGCGGCAGGTGCAGGTGCTCGCACACCTCGGGGGTGTCGGCCATCGCAGAGATGGTCTCCGACCGCAGGTCCTTGGGATGCGGGCTGGTGAAACGGACCCGGTTGATGCCGTCCACCGCACCGGTCGCCACCAGCAGGTCGGCGAACAGCGGGCGAACCCGGCGACCGGCGTGGGCGACCCAGTCGGCACCCACCTCGTAGGCGTCCGTGGGAAGCTCCACCTCCGACCGGAGGCGCAGCGTCAGATCACGTCCGTAGGAGTTCACGTTCTGGCCCAGGAGGGTCACCTCGGTGACGCCCGCTGCGGCCAGGGACTCCACCTCGGCCACCATCTGACCGAACGGCCGGCTCATCTCGGGGCCGCGGACGGCCGGCACGATGCAGAACGCACAGCTGTTGTCGCAGCCGATCTGGATGGTCACCCAGGCCTTGTGATCGGAGTCCCTCTGGGCTGGCAGCACCGTGGGGAAGGCATCGGCGTCGCTGCGGACCGTCTCCTCCAGGATCTCCATCACAGGACCGTGTTCCCTGGCCTCGGCCAGGAGCTCGGCGGCCCGATGCACGTTGTGGGTTCCGAAGACCACGTCGACGTGTCCGGCCCGTGCCTGGATCCGCTCCCGATCCTTCTGGGCGAGGCAACCGGCGACCGCCACCTGCAGCTCCGGTCGGGCCTCCTTCAGGGCCTTCAGGTTGCCCAAGGCCCCGTAGAGCCTGTTGTCGGCGTTCTCTCGGATGCAGCAGGTGTTGAGGACGATCACGTCGGCTTCGGCCTCGGATACGGCCGGCACCATCCCGTCAGCCTCGAGCAGGCCTGCGATTCGCTCGCTGTCATGCTCGTTCATCTGGCACCCGTAGGTGCGCACGGCGTATGACCTCGTCACGCCACGAAGGCTACGGCCCCGACACCGGGGAGGGGACCGGTGCCGGGGCCGTCGGGTGGCCCGGGAAGGGTGGGTGTCAGCCGTCGATGGAGATGGGCAGGTCGTCGGCCTCGGTGAACTCGTCCGCGGTCACCTCGTCCACGGTCACCTCCTCCACGATCACCTCGTCCACGGTCACCTCGTCCACGGTCACCTCGGCTTCGGGCTCCTCGGTGGGCCGGACCTCCCGCCAGACCCGGTCGGTGATCTCGACCATGACCTCGGGATTGTCCACCAGGAACTTCTTGGCGTTCTCCCGACCCTGGCCCAACTGCTCGCCCTCGTACGTGTACCAGGCACCCGCCTTCTTGACGATGCCGAGGTCCACTCCGAGGTCCACCACCGAGCCTTCCCGGCTGATGCCCCGCCCGTACATGATGTCGAACTCGGCCTGGCGGAACGGCGGTGCGCACTTGTTCTTGACCACCTTCACCCGGGTGCGGTTGCCCACCACCTCCAGCCCGTCCTTGATGGCCTCGATCCGGCGGATGTCGAGGCGGACCGAGGCGTAGAACTTCAGCGCCCGGCCACCGGGCGTGGTCTCCGGCGAGCCGAACATCACGCCGATCTTCTCCCGCAGCTGGTTGATGAAGATGAGGATCGTCTTGGACTTGTTGAGGTTCGAGGTGAGCTTGCGCAGGGCCTGGGACATGAGCCGGGCCTGCAGGCCGACGTGGGTGTCTCCCATCTCGCCCTCGATCTCGGCCCGTGGGGTGAGCGCCGCCACCGAGTCGATGACGACCACGTCGAGCGCCCCGGACCGAATGAGCATGTCGGCGATCTCGAGTGCCTGCTCGCCGGTGTCCGGCTGGGAGATGAGCAGCTCGTCGACGTCCACGCCGATTGCACGGGCGTAGATCGGGTCCATGGCGTGCTCGGCGTCGATGTAGGCGCAGATGCCGCCGTTGCGCTGGGCCTCGGCCACGATGTGGGTGGCCAGCGTGGTCTTGCCCGAGCCCTCCGGCCCGAAGATCTCGATGACGCGGCCCCGTGGGATGCCGCCGATGCCGAGCGCCAGGTCCAGCGCCAGGGCGCCGGTGGGCACCGTCTCGATCGACAGGGAGCCCTTGTCGCCCATCTTCATGACGGCACCGGTGCCGAACTGCTTCTCGATCTGGCCGAGCGCCATGTCCAGCGCCTTGGTGCGCTCGACGCCCGCCTCGAGGTCGCCGCCGCTCATCGTCCTGCCGTGCTTCGCCATGGTGTGCTCCGTGTTCTCCGGACCCTCGTGGTCCTGGTCGTCTGACTTTTGTGTCTGTCGGGGTTGTCGGGGATGACCTTAGGTAGGGCCTGTGACAACGGGTCCGTATCGAATGACAACAGCGTAATTGCGAACAGGCGTTCGGTGCAAGTACCCAACCCCGGAAATGTCCCACGGGCCGAGCGGGGAGTACCGTCGGCCCACATGGACGAGGACACGACCGACGCCCGCACACCCGAGGAAAAGCGTGCCGCCCACGCCGGACAGCACCCCGATCTCCGAGAGCGGCTCGAGCCGATGTCATGGCAGTGCACCCAGGAGGCGGCCACCGAGCGGCCCTTCACCGGCGGGTACTGCGATGAGAAACAGCCGGGCACCTACGCCTGCGTGGTCTGTGGCGAGGCCCTGTTCGCCAGTGAGGACAAGTACGACTCCGGGTGTGGCTGGCCCAGCTTCACCACGCCGATGGACGATGCGCCGGTGGACCACCGGACCGACGCCAGCCTCGGGATGGCCCGCACCGAGACCACCTGTGGTTCCTGTGGCGCCCACCTGGGCCACGTCTTCGATGACGGCCCCGGGCCATCGGGCGAGCGCTACTGCATCAACTCGGCCTGCCTGGTCCTGGAGGAACGCCCCGGAGGCTGACCCGCCGCCCGGCGGACCACCGCCAGGGGACCGCCGCCAGGCACCTGTCGGTGGGCGCTTACGGGTTCACGCCCCAGCGCCCCGATCGACCGGTCGCCGGGTCAAGCGGCCAGCTGGAACCGTTCCAGCACGTCGTGGACGGCGCCACCGGGCAGGGTCCGGCTCCGGACCAGGACCACCTCGTCCACGCGGAACGTCGCCGAGACCGCCGCCCCGACCGCTCCCGACGGCGGCTCGTCACGAAACCGGCACAACGTGAGGTGACCTAGGAACGGACGGTCCTCGGGAGGCTTCCCCACCTCGGCGGTCACCGCCATCACCGCTGCGGCCAGCCGCTCCAGGCCCGCCACCGGAACGACCAGGACCGAGTCGCCCAGCAGGCGGGTGGCCGGGCCCGCCACAGCCTCGACGGGAGCAGCCACCAGACCGGCCATGGCAGCGGCTGCGGCATCCGGATCAGCCTCCCCCAGGAACCGCAGCGTCACGTGCCACTGGTCGGCGGGCAGCCACCGCACCCCCGGTGCCTCGGGGCGGGGCAGGCGGTCGATATCAGCGACGGCCGCCGCCGACGGGCGAACGGCGATGAAAAGGCGCATGGCCGCCGAACCGAAACCCTCAGGCGTCGCGTCGGGCAAGCAGGCGCAGGCGCAGGGCGTCGAGCACCGTGATCACGGTGAACTGCCGGATCCGGGTGCGGTCGAACGGCCAGCGTGTCCGCACCACGTCCACCACCCCATCCACGCAGGTGGCCATCCACACCGTGCCGGGCTCCTCGCCCTCCTGGGGGTCCGGCCCGGCCACGCCGGTGACCGCCACCGACACGTCGGCCCCAAGCACCCGGCACACGTTGGCCGCCATGGCGGTCACCGCCGCCTCGCACACCACCGGCCCGTCGGGCACCCCCAGCAGCGACCGCTTCACGTCACCGTCGTAGGCCACGACGGAACCAACGAAGGCCCGGCTGGAACCCGGCACGTCGGTCAGGCGGGACCCGATCATCCCGCCGGTCATCGACTCCGCCGTCGCCATCCGCAGCCCCTGCTCGACCAGCAGGTCCAGCACTACCGATTCCATCGTCTGGTCGTCGACACCGAACACGATCGGTCCCACGATGGCCCTCACCCGGGCCTCCTCCTCGGCCAGCAGGTCGTCCACCTCGGCGTCGGAGGGCGCCTTGGCGGTGATCCGGACCTTCAGGCCCTCCATCCCGCTGGCCAGGAATGCAATGGTCGGGCCACCCTCGGCGTCGAGGCGTTCGATCTCCGCAGCCAGGTCCTCGGCCAGGCCCGACTCCGAACGCCCCCAGGTGCGTAGCGTGCGCGACCGGATGACGCTGGAGATGCCCGCCCGACGCTTCAGGTCCGGGAGGATCGTGCCCTCCAGCATCTGCTTCATCTCCCACGGCACGCCGGGCACCGCGTACATCACCTTCGGACTGTCGTCGCCACCGCCACCCACCGGACAGACCAGGCCGGGTGCGGTCCCGGGCATCTCGGCGATCGTGCGCGCACCGACCGGCACGTCGGCCTGGCGGAGGTTGCTGGCCGGCATGGGCCGCCCCCTACCACCGAACACCGCCTGGATCCTGACAACCAGGTCGTCGTCCCTGACCATCTCCACGCCCAGCACCTCGGCCAGCACCTCACGCGTGATGTCGTCCTGGGTGGGGCCCAGTCCCCCGGTGACGATCACCGCGTCGGACCGGTCCAACGCCTCGGTGAATGCGACCCGCATGCGCTCCCGGTTGTCGCCCACCGCCGTGTGCCTGAGACAGTCGATCCCGGCCAGGGCCAGGTGCTCGCCGATCCACGAGGAGTTCGTGTCCACGATCTGGCCCAGCAGCAGCTCGGTGCCCACGGCGACGATCTCACAACGCACGATCCACTCCCCTCCTACCCGCCGGCCCTCAGGCCGACTTGGAACCGGTGGTGCTGGTGGCCCGACCACCATCCATCAGGTACTGGGCACCCGTCACGAGCGTGAAGGCGACCGCCAACCAGAGGCCGGCCTGGACCACCAGGTCGGCGTCCTCCAACGGCGGCAGCACGGCCATCAGCAGCGCCACCCCCTGCACGATGGTCTTCCACTTCGCCGACCTCCGAGCCGGCACCGCCAGGCCCTGGCGGGCGAACCAGAGGCGGTAACCGGTGATGGCCACCTCCCGGACCGTGAGCAGCACGACCGGCAGCCAGGCATAGCGGCCGACCATGGCCAGGCTCACCCCGACCCCGATCACCACCACCTTGTCGGCCAGCGGATCCAGGAATGCACCCCAGCGACTGACCGTGCCGCGGCGTCGGGCCAGGATCCCGTCGAAGTAGTCGGTCGAGGCCAGCACCAGCCCCAGGACGAAACCGGCCCAGGTGGTGCCGCCGCGGTCCTCGGCGCCCAGCACCATGGCGAACAGCACAGGTGCCAGCAGCAACCGGGCCAGGGTCACCAGGTTCGCCGGCGAGACGACGGTGCGGAGGTGCTTCACGCCGCCACCAGGTCCGGCCCGATGGCGCCCGTCACCGTCAGGTCCGCGAACCGGCCTGCCGGGAGGTCCGAGGGGACCGTGACGATCCCGTCGATCTCCGGTGCCTCCCTGTGGGTACGGCCGACCCCCGGCTCGTCCACCAGCACCGAAATCCGCTTCCCGATGAGGGCATCCCGGCGTGCAGCCGTGATGCGGTCCTGCATCTCGCCCAACTCGTGGAGCCGCTCGACGGCCAGGCTGTGATCCACAGCGCCGTCCAGCGTGGTGGCGTACGTCCCCTCCTCCTCGCTGTAGGAGAAGAACCCGCACCAGTCGAGTTCGGCAGCGGCGACGAAGTCCAGCAGGGCGTCGTGGTCCTCCTCGGTCTCACCTGGATAACCGACGATGAAGTTGGACCGGAAGGCCGCATCGGGCTCGACGGACCGGATGTGGTGGATCCGCTCCAGGAACCGGGCGCCATCGCCCCAGCGCCGCATCCGACGCATCAACGGCGGCGATACGTGCTGGAGGGACAGGTCGAAGTACGGCACGCCGGTCGCACAGACCGTGTCGACAAGCCGGTCGTTGAGGTCCGACGGGTAGAGGTAGAGCAGCCGCACGCGGTCCACCCTGTCGGCCACCGCCTCGACGAGCGGCACGATGGCCCTGACGCCCTCGCCCTGGTCGCGGCCGTAGGCGGCGAGGTCCTGGGCCACCAGGACCACCTCCCGGACCTCCAGTGCATCAACCTCGTCCAGGATGGACTCGATGGAGCGGCTCCGCTGTGGGCCCCTGAAGGTGGGGATCGCACAGAACCCGCAGGCCCGGTCGCAGCCCTCGGCGATCTTCACGTAGGCCCAGGGCCGGGCCGAGGCGGGCCGAGGCAGGTTCAACAGGTCGAACGAGGGCAGTGGCGGCCCGCTATCCGACGGGCCGTCCGGACGGCGACCCAGCACCACCGGCACGCCGAATCCGGCGACGCTGTCCACCTCCGGCAGGGCAGCGGCCAGCTCGTCGCCGTACCTCTCGGCCATGCAGCCGGTGACCACCAGGCGTGCGCCGTCCCGACGGAGGTCGGCCAGCGCCAGCACCGTGTCAACGGACTCCTGGCGTGCGTCAGCGATGAACGCGCAGGTGTTCACGACGATCAGATCAGCCTCGGCTGGGCTGTCCGTCGGCGCCATCCCGTCGGCCGCCAACGTCCCGGCCAACTTGTCGGAGTCGACCTGGTTCTTCGGGCACCCGAGGGTGACGAGGTGATACGTCCCTTCGCCCATGATCGGCTCAGGCTAGGCGCTCAGCGCCCCTCCGCCCTCCTGCGCTCAGGCAGTGGCGCCGGTCATGGCCAGCCAACCCAGCATCGTCAGGTAGATGAGGATCAGGACCCTCGCCTCGGACCGATCGATCCGCCTGTTGGTCCGCATGAAGAGGATCACCAGCCAGGACACGGCGACCATACCGAGCAGCATCAAGGGCGGCAGGCCCGCTGCGTCGCTGAACGGGGTTGGACCGTTGGCCAGGAACACGGCGGACCCGACGGTGAGGCTGTTGAAGAGATTCGACCCGAGCAGGTTGCCGATGATCAGCCCCGACTCGCCACGACGGGCGGCGGCCAGTGCAGTGACCAGCTCGGGCAGCGACGTTCCCACCGCCACCAGGCCGAAGCCCACGAAGCCACCGGTCCAGCCGAGGTCGTCGGCGATCGAGCTGGCCGAGCTGACCACCAGGTATGCGAACACCACGGTCCCCACGAGCCCGACCACGGTCCAGATCCATGGCCCGTACCCCTCGGTGGTGTCAGGCGGCGGCACCCCGCCAAAGCGGTCGCCGAGCCAGACCACGATCCGGAGCGCCACGAGGGTGAGCAACCCCAGGCCGACACCCAGCCAGATCGTCGGCTGGAAGAAGTGGACGGAGACGGCGAAGACCGTCACCCCCACCGCCGACAACGCCGCCTGGCGCTTCACACCCTCCTCGATGGCGATGTGTCCGTATATGAGGGCCGGAAGGGCCAGGACCAGCGTCAGGTTCGCCACGTTCGAGCCGACGATGTTGCCCATCGCCAGGGCGGTTCCCTCGGCGCCCTCCGTGAGCGCCGCCATGGTCGAGACGACCAGCTCCGGGGCGCTGGTCCCGAAGCCGACGATGAGCGCACCGGTCACCACCGTCGAGACCTGCAGTCGGGCTGCCACCTGCGCCGCGCCCAACACGAACCGGTCGGCGGCGAAGGTCAGGCCGACCAGGCCGACCACGAGGAGGATGAGGTTCTGGGCCACGACCCGAGGGTAGCGACGCCCGGAGGGAGGTCGGACCCGACTGTCGTCGGCTGCGGCAACCTGCACCCGGGCCCATGCCCGGCAGGCCCCCACGGGCTTGGTCCTGCTTCCTGTGGAAG
>DUAC01000060.1 GCA_012961035.1 Acidimicrobiia bacterium | reverse complement strand
GAAGCCGAAGTCGTAGTCACCTGCCAGCATCCTCTCGGCCCGGTTCTCCATCTGCCAGGAGGTGGAGGAGCCCTGCAACATGGCCTCGACCACGTTCTGGACGTCCAATCCCGCCCTGGATGCGAAGTCAAGGCCCTCGGCGAGTGCCTGGCAGAGCCCGACCACACAGATCTGGTTCGTCATCTTGGTCAACTGTCCGGCGCCCGGGCCGCCCATGCGCCTCACCCGCGACGCGTACGAACCGACAATCGGCTCGGCCCTTGCGAAGGCTCCCTCATCACCGCCGACCATCACCGTGAGCACGCCCTTCCGTGCACCGTCGACCCCACCGGAGACAGGCGCATCCAGGAAGTACGCGTCGGCCGCTGACACGCTCGCGCCGACAGCGCGGGCCAGCCGGGCAGAGGTGGTCGAGTGATCGACCCATACGGCCGCCGCCGCGATGGCAGGCACCAGGTCGTCGGCGACGGTCTCCAGTTCCCGGTCCGCGGGGAGGGAGGTGATGACGAACTCCGCTCCCGTGACCGCAGATGCCACGGAGTCGGCCACCTCGCCACCGTTCTCGTCAACCCACCTGCCCGCCAGGCCGTCGACCACGTCGAACACGACGAGCTCATGGGCATCGGCGTGGCTGGACAGGTGGGCTGCCATGTGCCAGCCCATGCGCCCGAGGCCCAGGACCGCGATCCTCATGCCGGCACCCCGGGACCGCCCCGATCGGAGAGGCTGAAGCCACCGGCCAGGCGGGCATCGACCCTGCCGCCGATCGCCATGGCCAGGATCAGCACCAGCTCATCGGGACGCGGCGCGTCAGGGACCCCGACCTCTATCGCGTCGTAATGGCTTCCGACGTAGGACCATTCGAGGTGCGTCAGGGGTACGTCCAGCCTTGCCCCGATCGGACCCACCTTCTTGGTCGACGGAACGATGGCCTCACCCTTGCCCAGGGCTGCCCGCATCCCGCCGCCGCCTGGTATGTGCCACATCGCACCGTGCTCCATCTCTCCCGCCGCTCCGACGATCGCCCCCTTGCCATAACCGTCGATCTCGTCCCGGACTCCGCCCAGGTGGCTGATGAGCAACTCGCCGAGCTGTTCCCCCAGATGGCGAAGCTCCTCCGTCGCCGGGCTGAGGTCGGCCACGTAATCGCCCACGAACGGGTTGCTCACGACTGCTGCCACGGCTCCCTTCAGGGCAGGTCGGTCAGGCAGCGGTCCGAAGTCGTGGTGGATCTCCTCGATCACGAGGTAGGTCTTTCGTTGGACGAACAGCGTGCCCGTCATGTCATTCTCCGATCAACCGACCATGGCGGGCAGGATTCCCCGGCCGTAGGCATCCAGCGTCTCGTCCTGCTGGTCGTGCATGAGGTAGATGGCGAACTGGTCCACGCCGAGGGCCTCGAGTTCCTGCAGCCTCTCGATGTGGGCCGCCTCGTTGCCGAGGATGCAGAACCGGTCGATGATCCCGTCCGGTACGAACTCCGTGTGCTCGGCACCGGCCCGACCGTGCTCGCTGTAGTCGTAGCCCTTTCGTCCTTCGATGTAGTCCGTGAGGGCCTGGGGCAGCGCCGAGCCGTCGGAGCCGTAGCGACCGACCAGGTCGGCCACATGGTTGCCGACCATGCCACCGAACCACCGGACCTGGTCCCGCTGGTGGGCGATGTCATCACCCACGTAGGCCGGTGCCACGACGCAGATCGTGATCGAGTCGGGGTCGCGACCAGCCTGTTCGGCCGACCTGCGTACCGCCGCGATCGTCCACTCGGCGATCTGGGGGTCGGCCAGCTGCAGGACGAAGCCGTCGGCCTTCCGGCCGCACAGGTCGAGCGCCTTCGGGCCATACGCGGCCATCCAGATCGGCAGCGACCCACCACTGCGCCACGGGAAGGTCTGCGTTGTGCCGTTGTACTCCACGGTCCCGCCCTCGGCCAGGCCCTTGATGACTCCCATGGACTCCTCCAGGGTGGCCAGGTTGCAGGGCTTGAGGCCGAGCACCCTCATCGCCGAGTCGCCCCTGCCGATGGCGCAGACGGTCCGCTCGCCGTACATGTCGTTCAGCGTGGCGAACATCGAGGCGGTGACGGTCCAGTCACGGGTGCCGGGATTGGTCACCATCGGGCCCACGACCATCTCGCTGGTGCCTGCCAGCATGGCGCTGTAGATCACGAACGGTTCCTGCCAGAGGACGTGGCTGTCGAACGTGTAGGCGTGGGTGAAGCCCAGCGCCTCGGCCCGCGTCGCCAGCTCCACCACCCTCCACGCGGGGGGATCGGCCTGCATGACCACTCCGAACTCCATCAGCTTCGCCGTCCCATCAGTCGTTGCGGGGGAACCCGAGGTCGACGCTGCTCGTCGACGGGTCGGGCCACCGGCTGGTGATGACCTTCGGCCGGGTGTAGAAGCGCAGGCCCTCGGGCCCGTACATCGTCGTGTCGCCGAACGCCGAGTCGTTCCATCCGCCGAACGAGTGGTAGCCGACGGGAACGGGAATGGGCACGTTGATGCCGACCATTCCGGCATCGGCGTCCCGTTGGAACTGACGGGCGGCGCCGCCGTCGCGTGTGAAGATGGCGGCGCCGTTGCCGAAGGGGTTGTCCCTGATCATCTGGACGCCGTCGGCGTAGCTGTCGGCACGGACCACGGCCAGCACGGGCCCGAAGATCTCGTCGGTGTAGACGCTCATGTCGGTCGTGACCCGGTCCAGGAGGGTCACGCCCAGGAAGAAGCCGTCGTTGTCGAAGACCTGGTCCCGTCCGTCGACCACCACCTCACACCCGGCATCGGCGCCGGCCTGCACGTACCCGGCCACCCTGTCACGGGCCTCCCGGGTGATGAGCGGACCCATCTCCGAGGCCGGATCGGTACCCGGTCCGATGACCAGCTTCTCCATCCTCACCCGGATGGCGTCCACCAACTGGTCGGCGATCTCGCCCACGGCCACCACGACGGATATGGCCATGCAACGCTCGCCGGCTGACCCGTAGGCGGCTGAGACCGCGGCATCGGCCGCCATGTCGATGTCGGCGTCGGGCAGGACGATCATGTGGTTCTTGGCACCACCCAGGGCCTGGGCCCGCTTGCCGTTGGCTGTCGCAGTGGCGTACACGTAGCGGGCAATGGGGGTGGAGCCGACGAAGCTCACGGCCTTCACGTCCGGGTGGTCCAGGAGCCGATCCACGGCGACCTTGTCACCGTGCACGACGTTCAGGACGCCCGGTGGAAAGCCGGCCGCCTGGAACAACTCGGCGATGAACAGCGGAGCCGACGGGTCGCGCTCCGATGGCTTCAGGATGAAGGTGTTGCCACAGGCCACGGCATTGGGGAACATCCAGAGCGGGACCATTGCCGGGAAGTTGAACGGCGTGATGCCTGCAACGACGCCCAGGGGCCGGCGCACCGTGTACACGTCGACGCCTCTGCTGGCCTGTTCACTGTGCATCCCCTTCAGGGCGTCGGCCAACCCGCAGGCGAACTCGATGTTCTCGATGCCTCGGGCCACCTCGCCACGGGCATCATCCAGGACCTTGCCGTGCTCGGCCGTGAGCCGCTTCGCGACCTCCTCGGCGTTGTCCACCACCAGGTTCCGGAACTCCAGCATGAGCTTGGTACGGCGAGCCAGGGAGACCTCGCCCCACTCGGTGGACGCCGAACGGGCCGAGGCGACCGCAGCGTCCACTTCGGCCACCGAGGCCAGGCCCACCTGGGCTATCTGCTCGCCGGTGGCCGGATCGAAGACCGGACCGACGTTGCCCGATGTGGACCCCGCTGCCTGCCCGTCGATCAGGTGCTGGATTTCGTACATGGTGGCTTCCACCTTCGGTAGGCCGGCCGTCCTGGCCGTCTGGTGCTGGTTCTGGTCTCGGGCATCTGGACCCGGGTGTCTACTGCAGGTATGTGGAGAGGCCCCGGCGGAGGTAGACGCCATGGCCCTTCTCGCCGTGGTAGGCGTCGTCGGAGATCAGGATCCGCCCCTTGGACATCACGGTGTCGACCCTGCCGTCGATCGTGATCCCCTCGTAGGCGGAGTAGTCCATGCTCATGTGATGGGTGTCGACCGAGATCTCGGTCGTGGCGTCCGGGTCGTAGAGAACGATGTCGGCATCAGAACCCGGGGCGATCACGCCCTTCTGCGGGTACATGCCGAACATCCGGGCCGGCGTGGTGGAGCAGGTCTCGACCCAGCGCTCCAGGGTCAGCTCGCCCATGACGACGCCCTGGTAGATGAGGTCCATGCGGTGCTCGACGCCGCCGATGCCGTTCGGGATGGCCCTGAAGTCGTCCCTGCCGAGCTCCTTCTGGTCCTTCATGCAGAACGGGCAGTGGTCGGTGGCGACGACCGCCAGGTCGTTGGTTCGCAGGCCCTTCCAGAGGTCCCTGTGGTGCGTGTGCTCCCTGGTCCGCAGTGGCGGCGAGCAGACGTACCCCGCTCCTGCGAAGCCCGGTGCTCCGAGGTGGTCCTCGAGGTTCAGGTACAGGTACTGCGGGCAGGTCTCGGCGAACACGTTGTGGCCGTCATTGCGGGCCTCGGCGACCCTCTCGAGAGCCTCGCTGGACGACAGGTGCACGAAGTAGACCGGCGCGCCTGCCACGAGCGCCAACTGGATGGCCCGGTTGGTGGCCTCTCCCTCCAGGCGGGACGGCCTGGTGATGCCGTGGTACACCGGGTCGGTCTGGCCCCTGGCCGCCGCCTGCTCGGCCAGCACGTCGATGGCGATGCCGTTCTCGGCGTGCATGCTGATCAGGGCGCCGTTGTTGGCGGCCTTCTGCATGGCCCTCAGGATCTGGCCGTCGTCGCTGTAGAAGACGCCCGGGTAGGCCATGAACAACTTGAAGCTGGTGATCCCCTCGGCGACCAGGGAATCCATCTCCTTCAGCGCCGCCTCGTCGACGCCTCCCATGATCATGTGGAAGGCGTAGTCGATGGCGCACTGCCCCTCGGCCTTGGCATGCCATGCCTCGAGGCTGTCCCGGACGTTCTCGCCGGTCTTCTGGACGGCGAAGTCGACGATGGTCGTCGTGCCACCCCAGGCCGCTGCACGGGTACCGATCTCGAAGGTGTCCGAGGCGAAGGTCCCGCCGAAGGGCAGCTCCATGTGGGTGTGGCAGTCAATGCCGCCGGGAACCACGTACTTCCCCGTGGCATCGATGACGCGTTCCGCTCCCGACTCGGCCGATACGGCCAGCGTCGAGCCGGGTTGGAGTACCGCGGCGATCGTGGTGCCGTCCACCAGCACCTCGGCGGCGTGGCGTCCGGTGGCACTGACCAGCGTTCCGTTCTTGATGAGCGTCGTCATGGTTCCCCCTTCAGGACCCGTGTAGTGAGCCGTGGGCGCCTCAGCCCAGCTCCCCGATGATTCGTACCAACACGTCCGCCGCCTCGTCAATCTCCGCCTCGGTGACGGTCATCGGTGGGGCGATTCGTAGCACGTTGCCATACAGGCCACCCTTGCCGATCAGCAGGCCGGCGGCACGTGCCTCCTCCATGATCCGGCGGGCGGCATCCGTATTCGGTTCCAGGGTCCCGGCCTGGACGGTCTCGATCGCCAGCATCAGGCCCTTGCCCCGCAGCTCGGCCACCACCGGCGAGGCATCCACCGCCGGTTGGAGGTGGCCCGCAAGGCGTGCACCCATGGCCAGGGCGTGGCCCTGGGTGTCGTGCTTCAGCATGTACCGGATGGTGGCCAGGGCACCCACGGCACTCATCGGGTTCCCGCCGAAGGTGGAGAGTGAGTTGCCCGGCAACGAATCCATCAGGTCCGCACTGGCCACGACGCCGCCCAGGGCCAGGCCGTTGGCGACCCCCTTGGCGAAGGTCAGGATGTCCGGCGTCATCGCATGGGCCTGGTAGCCCCAGAAGTTCTCTCCGGTCCGACCCCAGCCGGTCTGGACCTCGTCGGAGATGAAGAGGACGCCACGGTTGTCCAGCTCCTTCTTCATGGCGCCGAAGAA
>DUAC01000059.1 GCA_012961035.1 Acidimicrobiia bacterium | reverse complement strand
CCAGAGGCGGAATCCCCGCCACCATCGGAGCCGCAGGCACCAGCCAGCAGCGTGAATGTCGCCAGTAGCGCCGTCAACCAGCGCAGTCGAACGCCCATGACCGTCATCTCCTTGTCGATACCGGATGGCGAGAGGTGACCGGGGTCACCCTCGTCGACAGGATCATCGTCGGCAGCGGGGCACTGAGCAAATCCGTGAACCCCAACCCGGATACCCGTCGGCTACGGCCACCAGCGGATGGTGGCCCTACTGCTCGCCGGCGGCCTACTGGCCGGCGACGGCCACCAGCGGGTGGTGGCAGGCCACGTGGTGGCCGGGGAGCACCTCGCGCATCTGGGGTTCCTCGTCGGCGCAGAGTTCCGAGGCCTGCGGGCAGCGGGTCCGGAAGCGGCAACCCGACGGCGGGTTGATGGGCGATGGCAGCTCGCCGTCGTCCACGAGATCCTCGTCGACAGCCGCCGACGGATCCGGCTCGGGGATCGACCCGAGCAGCAGGGCGGTGTACGGGTGGGCTGCGTTGGCGTAGAGCTCGTCGGGACCCGCCACCTCGCAGAGCTTCCCGAGGTACATGACGGCGACCCGGTCGCTGACGTTCTTCACCACGGCCAGGTCGTGGGCGATGAACACGAGGGTCAGCCCGTACTCGGCCTTGAGGTCCTCCAACAGGTTCAGGATCTGGGCCTGCACGCTCACGTCCAGGGCGCTCACCGGCTCATCGCAGATGAGGAGCTCCGGGTCCACCACCAGGCTGCGGGCGATCGAGATCCGCTGGCACTGGCCGCCGGAGAACTCGTGGGGTCGCTTGTCGCGGGCCAGGTCAGGGTCGATGCCCACGGCGTCCAGGATCCTGTCGACCAGCGCCTTCTGCTCGGCGGCGCCCTTAGGGCCCCACACCCGCAATGGTTCGGCCACGATCTCGCCGACGGTGCGTCGCGGGTTGAGCGACGAGATCGGGTCCTGGAAGATCATCTGGATGTCGGTCCGGCGGCGCCGCATGGCTTCATCCGAGAGCTCGGTCAACTCCACAAAGCCGTGTCGGACCGAACCGGAGGTGGGCGACGGCAACTGGATGAGCGCCCGTCCGGTGGTCGACTTGCCGCATCCGGATTCGCCAACCAGGCCCAGGGTCTCGCCCTTGACGATGTCGAAGCTGATGCCGCTGACCGCCTTGACGGTTCGGCCCCGCCCTGCGGGGAACTCCACCACCAGATCCTCGACCCGGATGAGGACATCGCCCTCGGGCCGCAGGTGCGCCTTGCCGGTCCCGGCCATCAGCTCGCCCCCCCGCTGCCCGTCGAGGAAGGAGCCGTCAGGTCGACGGCGACCGCCTGGGGAAGTCCCTCAGCGACGTTTCGGGCGAATGCGGCCATTCCCTCCGGCGACCCGACCGGCGTCCAGCAGGCGAACCGGTGATCGGGATCGTCGACGGCTGAGAGGGGCGGAACCTCTTCACGGCAGCGGGGCTGGACGTACGGGCACCGCGGGCTGAACGCACAGCCCGAGGGTGGGTCGATGAGGTCGGGCGGCCGCCCGGTGATGGCCGCCAGGCGGGTGTGGCTGACCTGGCTGGTCCGGGGCAGCGACCGCAGCAGGGCCTCTGAGTAGGGATGGCGCATCTCCTCGAACAACGACCCGGTCGGCGCCTGCTCCACCACCATGCCGGCGTACATGACCAGCGTGTCGTCGGTACGTCCGGCGACGACGCCCAGATCGTGGGTGACCAGGACCATGGCCATGTCCCGTTCCCGCTGCTCGCGTCCCAGCAGGTTCAGGATCTGGTGCTGAACGGTCACGTCCAGGGCCGTGGTCGGCTCATCGGCGAAGAGCAGCGCCGGCTCGCAGGCAAGCGCGATGGCGATGCAGATCCGCTGCCGCATGCCGCCCGAGAGCTCATGGGGATAGGCCTTCAGACGGGCCTCCGGCTCCGGAATGCGAACCTCGTTGAGGAGGTCGACCGCAGTCCGGGCCGCCTCGGCCCGGCCCACGCCCAGGTGTTGGCGCAGGTGCTCGGTGACCTGGCGTCCCACCCGGACCAGTGGGTTCAGCGACGTCATCGGGTCCTGGAACACCATGGCCAGCTCCATGCCCCACATCTCATGCATGTCGGCCATCGGGAGCGACAGCAGGTCCCTGCCGGCGAACTCCGCCGTCCCGGTGGTCGTCACGTTGGAGCCCAGGTTGAGGCGCATGATCGAACGGGCCAGCACCGTCTTTCCACACCCGCTCTCCCCGACGATGCCGAGCGTCCTACCGCGGTCCAGGGCGAAGCTCACACCCCGTACGGCCTGCACGTCGCCTGCGGCGATCGAGAACGTGGTTCGCAGGTCTGTGACCGTCAGCAGCCTTCGGTCCGTCTCCACTGCGTCCGACATCACAGGGCCGCCGATCGGACGGCCTTGGACCGCCTGATGTGGTCACCGACGACGTTGAGCGAGTACACGGTGAACACGAGGGCCAACGACGGCCAGACGGCCGGCCAGACGTTGATTCTGAGGTCCACACGAGCAGCGTTGATCATGTTCCCCCACGAGGCGGTGGGGGGCTGCACGCTCAACCCGAGGAAGGCCAGAGCGCCCTCCAGGAGGATGATGACAGCCGCGTTGACGAGGGCGAATGCCATCAGCGTGGGCAGGCAGTTGGGCAGGATCTCGCGGATCAGGATGGTCCGCTTGCGCGTGCCGATCGCACGCGCTGCCATCACGAACTCTCGTCTGCTCACGGCCAGGGCGGTGGCACGGGCCACACGGGTGTACGGCGGGATGCTCAGGAACCCGACCACCGTGGCGATGACCAGGAGGTCCCGCCGGCCCAGCAGGGTCACCACCGTGAGCAGGAGCACCAGGCCCGGAAAGGCGAGGATGACGTCGACGCTGGCCATGATCATGGCATCGGTCTTGCCCCGCACGAACCCGACCAGTGCACCGAGGAAGCCACCGCACACGGTGCCCATGATCACCGCGGTCATGGAAACGACCAGCGAGACCCGGGCCCCGTAGACGATGCGGGCCAGGATGTCCCGACTGTTGTTGTCGGTGCCGAGCAGGTGGGTCAGGGACGGCGGCTCGTTGGTGGCGGACGTACCGAACAGGAAGCCCTGGTAGTTGGGATCCTGAAGGCCCGGGATGAGGTCGGCGAAGATCGCCCCGAAGACGATGGCCACCAGCCAGCCAAGGCAGAGCCTGGTGAACAGGGGCATACCGGAACCCGAGGCGCCTGCCACGTCAGTCGGCTTTCCGGATCCGGGGGTCGACCAGCATGTAGATCAGGTCGACGGCGGTGTTCACGAGCACGTAGATGGTGGCGACGAACACCGTTATGCCCTGGATCATCATGAAGTCGCGCTGGAAGATGGCGTCCAGCAGGCGCTTGCCGAGGCCCGGCATGGCGAACAGGAACTCGACTACGACCGTGCCGCCCAGCAGTGTGCCGATGTTGAGGCCGACGACGGTGATGAGCGTGAGGGAGCTGGGCCGGAGGCAGTGGCGGAACAGGATGTACCGGTCCGACAGGCCCTTGGCGCGGGCGGACAGGACGAAGTCCTCCTGCAGCGTGTTCATGACGTCGGAGCGGACCACGCGGGTGTACACGGCGATCTCGATGAGGGCCAGCGAGAGCGCCGGGAGGATCACGGTCCTGAGGTTGTCCAGCAGCCCGTTGGACAATCGGTTCCAGCCTGTGGCCGGAAGCCAACCCAGCTTCATGGCGAACACGTAGATGAACAGCAACCCGGCCACGAATCCGGGGATGCTCAGGAAGACCTGCGCAATCCCGGATATGACCTGGTCCAGCCGGGTCCCCTCCCGGTAGGCGGCCATCACCCCGAGTGGAATGGCCAGCATCACCGAGAGCCCGACTGTCACCAGCATCAACTCGGCGGTGACCGGAAGCCGGTGGAAGATCTCACTGCTGACGGTGCGGGAGGTGACGATGGAGTCGCCGAAGTCGCCCTGCACCGCGTCGCCCAGCCAGCGGCCGTAGCGCACCAGCATCGGGTCGTTGAGGCCCCACTCCTCACGGATCTGCTCAACGAACTCCCGGTCCTGCTGAGCGTCGATGGGGATGAGGGCGTTGATGGCGTCGCCGGGCAGCAGGTTCACGAGCAGGAACGTCAGGAACGAGACGGCCAGCAGGGTGCCCACCAGGCGCACGAGTCGTTTGGCTATGAACGTGCCCAAGGAACACGGATCCTACGGAGTCGGGCGACCGCAAGCCGAGGCTGGCGATCGGTCGGTTATCAAAGGCGTACGCCGGGTGGGGCGGGGCCTCAGCCCCGCCCCACCACGGACGTCCCTAGATGACGTTGGTGGTTACTTCGTCCACCAGACCATGTGCCAACGACCCTCGGCTGCCGGGTGCCCGATGCCGAGCGATCCGTCGACCGTGGTCCATGTGGCGAGGCCGGTCAGGTCCTCGTGGAGGGCGATGACCGTTGCCGTGTGGCCCGAATACCACATGGGTACGTCACGGGCACCGATCAGGCCGACCGTCTCGTACAGCGCCTTCCGCTCGGCGAAGTCGTTGCTGGCGATCGCCGCAGCCAGGGCCGCTGTGGCCTCCGGGTCTGAGTAGTTGGAGAAGTTCAACGGCCCGGTCTGCCATGGCGCGTAGGCGTTGTTCAGCGGGATGGACGGATCGTCCTGGCTGCCCCAGCGCCAGCAGTGCGCACCGTGGTCACCCTGGAAGCCGTTGGCGAGGCCCAGGGCGATGTTGATGTGCGTCTGCTGGTCGGCATGCGTGATGCTGACCGTGGCCAGCTCGCTGGCCGTCCACAACTGCTCCAGCACCGACATGGCGGCGATGAGCGTCGGATCCGGCGGGCAGGCCAGGTCGACGTGGATCTTCTCGCCCGCGGCCTTGCCGTCCGAACGGGTCGGGTCGTTCACGTACTCCGCCAGGAGTGCCTTGCCGGCTTCGAAGTCGAAGTGCGGCCAGGCGTCGTAGACGGCCTGCGACCACCATGGGCTGTCCGGTGAGAAGAACTGGGTGCCTCCGGTGGAGATGCCCTTTCCACCCAGGGCCTCGATGACGGCATCCTGGTTGTTCATGAGCGTCAGGCCCCTGCGGACCCGCAGGTCGTCGTACGGCGCCACGTTCACGTTGAAGTGGCCTCCACCGGAGTTGTTGCCCTGGAACTCGAACAGGGTGATCCCCTCGGCCAGGCGGGCGTCGCGGATCGTGGCCTGTCGCAGGGACTGCATGCCGGTTGTCGTACCCGAGGTGAGCGATGCCAGGCGGGTCGTCTCATCCGGGATCGGACGGAACGCAATGCTGTCCAGGTACGGCAGCTGCCGTCCGTAGGCGTCGGTCTTCCAGTAGTTCGCGTTCCGGGTGAACACCGTCTCGTTGTCGATGTCGCGGGACTCGATCACGAACGGTCCGGAACCCACCGGCGCCAGGCTGAAGGCATCCGAGTCGGCCGCAGCCACGGCCGGCTCAAAGAGCATGCCCAGCGGCGCACGGGACAGGAAGCTCGGGAAGGCCGAGTTCGGCTGGGAGAGCGTGTAGGTGACCTCCATGTCACCGGTCGCCTCGACGGTGGACAACTTCGATGAACCGATCTGGCCAGCGCTCACCGAGCCCTCCTGCTGGAGCACGTACATGTCGGCGACGGTCTGGGCGTTGACGGCCACGCCGTTGTGGAAGGTGATGCCGTCACGCAGCACCATCGTCCAGACGGTGAGGTCATCGCTCGGGTTGATGCTGACCGCGGCATTGCCGACGTAGGCACCCGCCGAGTCCTGCTCGAGCAGCGTGTCGAACACCGCTCGCATGATGTTGTAGCAGGGCGACGAACAGGCGTCCTCCCACGGGCGCAGGCCCACGGCCTCGGCCTCGAGGCCGATGATCGCAGTGCCACCGAAGCTCGGGACGACCGCCGGAACCACCAGGTTGCCTTCGCCGAGGCTTGAGCCGCCGGGGGCGTACTCGTAGACGACGTTGGCGTTGGATGCCGATACGTCGGT
>DUAC01000058.1:3656-5972 GCA_012961035.1 Acidimicrobiia bacterium | reverse complement strand
CATCGTCACGCAGTCGTCGCAGCTCGCGCTTCTGGCGGCCCACCAGCTCGGTGCGACCGGAACCACGTGAACCGAACGCCTCCTCGCGCTCGGCCAGCACCGCCAACTCCTCTTCATGGCGGGTCGCCAGCGGCGCCTGGGCACCATCGATCATCGCCCGCAACTCCTCGACGATGACTGCGACCGCCGCCCCGGATCCATCCAGGCGGGACGGCACGGAATGCCAGGCGTTGCGCCGGCCGTGGAGGGCCGGATCCTCGGCCAGCAGACGGGCACGGTCGATGCTTCCGGCCGCCGCCTCGGCCAGCACCGCGGCACGTTCGGCGTCCATCCCGTCGGCGACCATGGCGGCAGCCACCACCTCGTCGGCCAACGGCGGAAAGTCCACCCGGAAGCAGCGCGACGCGATGGTCACGTGCTCGGCGGGCACCTCCTCGGCCAGCAGCACGAAGATCGTCGTGGCGGGCGGCTCCTCGACGGTCTTCAGCAGGCTCGCCGCCGCCTCGGGCTCGGCGGTGTCGAAACGATCCACCACGATCACCTTGCGGCGTGCCTCCACCGGGGACCGCCAGCCCTCCACCGTGATCCTCTCCGTGTCAGCCACCAGGAGAGCGCGGCCATCCGGCTCCACCCGGATCAGGTCGGGATGCTGACCGGCGACGGCGAGGCGACGATGGCGTGCCGCCTCTTCGGCATCGGACTCACCCTCGGATCCGCTCCCGGCGAAGAGGGCTCCGGCGAAGGCCCGGGCCGCCTCTGCCCGGCCGGCACCCGGTGGACCCACGAAGAGGAAGGCGTGTACCGGCGCCACGAGAGCGCCACGTAGGAGGGAAACCGCCGCGTCCTGTCCGACCACGGTCGCCCAGAGGGCTTCGTCGTTCATCCCGGGCCGGTCTCGTAGGCCAACCCCGCAGGCCGACCTCGTGGGCCGGTCACCGAAGCCGCCCCTCGACCGCTGCGGCCACCCTGGCGGCCACCTCTTCGATCGTGCCGTTGCCGTCCACCACCAGCCACCTGGCCGGATCCTCAGCTGCCATCTCCGAGTACGCGGCTACCACCGCTGTCTGGAAGGCGTCGCCGGCCTGCTCGATCCTGTCCAGGTCCTCCCCGAGGCGCCGCACCGCCACCCGGGCGTCAATCGTGATCAGGACCACGAGGTCGGGCTGCAGGCCATCGGTGGCGAACCGGTTCACAGCCAGGACGGCGTCGGCTCCCAGCCCGCGTCCGTAGCCCTGGTACGCCACCGACGATGCCACGTACCTGTCGGACACGACGTCCCGCCCGGCGGCCAGCGCCGGCGCCACCACCTCGGCCACGTGCTGGGCGCGAGCCGCTGCCATCAGCAGTGCCTCGGCACGATCCACCGGCGGATCCCCGGACGGATCCAGGACCAGGGCCCTGATCCGTTCACCCAGCGGCGTGCCACCGGGCTCCCGGGTGAACACCGCCCCCAGTCGCTCTGCCAGCAACCGGGCCTGCGTGCTCTTGCCGCTGCCGTCGGCGCCCTCGACAGCGATGAAGCGTCCGGTCACTGCGCCTCCTCGACATCGTGCTCCGGCCCCGGGTTGCCCAGCTCACCGGCCCTCAACGAGGCGACGGCCACGCCGCCGGAGGCCAGGATGATCATAGAAGCCAACCAGAGCGTGAGACGCACCCCCGGCACGTCGATGCCCAGCCCGAGTACCTCCACGTGACGATCCCACAGCACGCTGGAGAGCCTGTCCAGGAGATCCTCCATGAGCGGCCCGACCACCAGGGCCAGCAGGACGCAGGCACGCACCAGGACGTAGAAGGTGGAGAAGATCCGCCCCCGCAACTGGTCGTCCACGTTCTCGTGGAGCAGGGTGAAGCCGAGTACGTATACCCAACCTGCGCAGATCCCGATGCCGAACACCATTGCCGTGGAGATGTGCATCTGGCTGATGGAGGCGGCCAGGGCCAGGAAGATGCCGGCCCCGATCAACGACCAGGTGAACGCCCTGGCCTTGTCGAGGCGGCGCTGGAGCCACGACACGAGACCCACCCCGGCCGCCACGCCCAGGCCCAGCGCCGTGATCAGCACGCCGAGGCCCGACTTGCCGGCGCCCAGCACCTCGTCGGCGTAGATGGCACCCAACGGCACCAGCATCCCGCCACCCATCAACCCGGTGGCCAGGCCCATGTTCACCGTGCGCACCACGGGGTTCACGAAGACGAACCGCCAGCCTTCGCGGAGTTCCTGGATCGGATGGGCCAGGGCGGCACGGCGACCCTTCGCCTTGTCGCGCTCGGCACGTGGGCGCTTCGGAAGGGCGAGGGTGAAGATGAGGTAGCCGG
>DUAC01000058.1:0-3612 GCA_012961035.1 Acidimicrobiia bacterium | reverse complement strand
ATGTCGTCAAGGCGCACGTTCTCGGCCCAGGAGGAGTCGAAGAGCGCGGTTGACAACCGCCCGAAGAGGGCCATCAGCCCTGCGCCCACCGGGAAGGTCCCATAGGCGGCGAGCATCGACAGCGAGTTGGCGGAGGCCAACGACTCGGCAGGGACCACGTGCGGGACCGAAGCCTCCTTGGCCGGCCCCCACAGCATGGTGAACGCCTCCAGGAGCAGCGAAGCGAGGAACAACCCGAACAGGGTGTCCACGAAGGGGAGCGCCAGCATGACCATGGCCCTGCCCATGTCGCAGGTCACCATCGTCTTCTTGCGATCCCAACGATCGACGAACACGCCCGCCACCGGCCCGAAGAAGAAGCCGGGCACGATCCGAGCGGCCAGGACAAGGCTGAGGGCGGCGCCCTCGTTCCCGGAACCCAGCCGGATGGCGAGGATGGAGATGGCCAGGAGGCCCAACCAGTCCCCGGTTGCCGAGACCACCTGGGCCAGCCAGAGGCGGTAGAAGGCCGGGGTGATGAACAGTCGGGACCGGAGTACCGAAGGTCGCCCCAGAATACGGAACGGCGTGAACTCATCGCCGGGAACCGGATCTTCCCGCCCGTCGGCGGAGTCTCGTCCGGTGGATCCGCTCACCCCGCCACTCTACGGGAGGGCGACATGCCCCCAGATGGCGGTACCAGGTCGACACCGGCCGGCCCACGACCCGGCCCGACGTCACCCCCTGTGGGACATGGGGAGTCCGGCCTCGTCAACGACGCTTCTTGGCCGGGCCCTTCATCCGCCGCTCGGCCAGCAGTTCCGCCGCCCTCTCATCGGTCAGCTCCTCGACGGCGTCCCCTCGCTTCAGGGAGGCGTTGTACTCGCCATCGGTCACGTACGGCCCCCAGTTGCCGTCCTTCAGGACCATCATCAGGCCCGACGTCGGATCCACCCCCAGCTCACGCAGCGGTGGCTTCGCAGCTGTCCTGCCGCGTCGCTTGGGTTGGGCCAGGACGGCAAGGCAGCCATCCAGGCCGATGGTCAGCAACTGCTCCTCGGTCTCGAGGCTGCGGCTGTCGGAACCCTTCCGAAGGTACGGCCCGAAGCGGCCGTTCTGGACGGTTATCTCCACGCCGTCGGCCGGGTCCACCCCCACCGCACGGGGCAGGCTGAGGAGTTGCATGGCATCCTCGAACGTGATCCGCTCCAGGGTCATCGTCTGGAACAGCGATGCCGTCCTCGGGCGGGGTGCGTCGTCGGCCTCGGCCTGCTTGTCCAACTCGTCCAGCATCGAAGCCACGTCGGCGAAGCCCGCCGCAGCCTCGAACAGAATGTCGAGGTTGGCCAGGCGATCCTCGCCCCGGTCGTCGGACCGCACCGCCTCGAGGTACCCCGAGGCCTCCAGGGCGGACTCCACGACCTCGGCCGGTGAGGCGGCCGGTCCCACCGCGATCCGGTCGGCCAGGTCCACGATTGCACGCACGCCGGCCAGCCCCTTGCCGGCGATCCCCAGCTCGTCGGCCCCGCGCATCGCCTCCAACGGGGTGGCCCCGCCATCCACGGCACCGGCCAGGCGGTCAAGCGTCCCCTTGGCGATGCCGGTCCCCGGGAGGCCCGACAGCTGCTTCGCTCCCGTCCAGTCCAGCCGGCCGGCGGCGAGGCGAAGGTACGCAAGGGCCACCTTGACCTCCTTGCGATTCCACGGAACCGACATGAGCCGGGCCTCGGGGGAACCGGGCCTCGGACGGTCGGGAAGCCTGCCGAGGGACACGTACGGCCCGAATCGGCCGGAACGGGCGACCACCACCAGGCCTGTCTCCGGATCGGTCCCCAACTCCCGGTCGGTCGGGGTGTTCAGGAACTCGAGCGCCCGGGCGACCGTCAGCTCGTCCGGAGGCACGTCGTCCGGGATCGAGGCGGTGTCGTCTCCCAACTGGACGTAAGGCCCGAACTTGCCGAAGCGGGCGACCACGGGTCGACCGTCGTCGGTGACGCCGAGGGGCACCGTGGAGACCCCCCGGGGGTCGATGTCGCCCAGCCGGGTGGTGACCTTGGCGTGGAGGCCGATGTCGCCCTCGGACCCGAAGTAGAAGGCCTCCAGCCACGGCACGCGCTCGGCGTTGCCGCTGGCGATCTGGTCCAGGTCCTCCTCCATGGTGGCCGTGAAGTCGTAGTCCACGAGCCTGGGGAAGTGGAGCTCCAGCAGCGTCGTCACGGCGAAGGCGCTGAGCGTGGGAACCAGGGCGGAACCCTTCTTGAAGACGTAGTTGCGCTGGATGGTCTCCATGATCGAGGCGTACGTGGAAGGTCGACCCACCCCGAACTCCTCCATCCGCTTCACCAGCGAGGCCTCGGTGAACCGGGCCGGGGGCTGTGTCATGTGGCCCTCCGGGATGACCTCGACCACGTTCACCATCGCTCCGACCTGCAGGGCCGGGAGCACCCGCTCGTCCTCTCCCTCCTCCGGCTCGTCCACGTCCTCCCGGTAGACCCGACGGAAGCCCTGGTGGCTGATCACCGTGCCGCTGGCAGAGAAGGTGACGTCCGAGGCGACGCCGCCACCATCGGGGCCGACCTCGCCGGTCAGGGTGATCCGGACCGTCTCCCCCACGGCATCGGTCATCTGGGAGGCCACGGTGCGCTGCCAGATCATCTCGTAGATCCGTGCCTCGCTCTTGGAGAGCTCGCCGGCCACGTCGTCCGGATGCCTGAACCGATCGCCGGCGGGCCGGATCGCCTCGTGCGCCTCCTGGGCGTTGCGGACCTTGTTGGCGTACGTACGCGGAGCGTCCGGAAGGTGGTCGGCCCCGAACCGTTCGCGCACCACCGCCCTGGCGGCCGAGATCGCCGTGGCCGACAACGTGGTGCTGTCGGTCCGCATGTAGGTGATGTAGCCCTTCTGATAGAGCCCCTGTGCCGCATGCATCGCCAGCGACGCCGAGAGGCGCAGCTTGCGGCCGGCCTCCTGCTGGAGGGTTGATGTGATGAACGGCGCTGCGGGACGGCGTCGGTAGGGCTTGGGCTCCACGCTGGCGACGGCCAGGGGACGTCCGACCAGACCAGCGGTGAGTGCGCCCGCGGCGACCTCGTCCAGCACCCGGACGTCGTCACGGCTGGGGCGACCGTCGTCGCCGAAGTCCCGGCCGGACGCCACCCGCGTACCGTCGACGGCCACCAGGCGGGTGGTGAACGACCCGGTGTCGGTGCCGGCATCGGCGACGGTGGCCGTCAGGTCCCAGTAGCCGGCGGCCATGAACTGCATCCGCTCCCGCTCCCTCTCGACCACGATCCGGGTTGCCACGCTCTGCACCCGGCCCGCCGAAAGCCCCTTGCCGATCATCCGCCACAGGACGGGTGACAACTCGTAGCCGTAGAGACGGTCGAGGATCCGACGGGTCTCCTGGGCATCGACCAGGTTGCGGTCCACATCGCGGGTCTGCGACAGGGCCTCGGCTATCGCCGATGGGGTGATCTCGTGGAAGACCATCCTCTTCACCGGCACCTTCGGCTTCAGGATCTCCAGCAGGTGCCACGCAATGGCCTCGCCCTCACGATCCTCATCCGTTGCCAGGTACAGCTCGTCGGCGTCCTTCAGGAGGCGACGCAGGCGCGCTATCTGCTCCTTCTTGTC
>DUAC01000057.1 GCA_012961035.1 Acidimicrobiia bacterium | reverse complement strand
GGTATGGAGCTTGTAGCCCATGCCGCGCACTGTGACCACGAAGCGGGGGTTGGCCGCATCGGGTTCGATCTTCATGCGCAGGCGTCGCACGTGGACGTCCACCAGGCGACCATCGCCGAAGTAGTCGTAGCCCCAGACACGTTCCAGCAGGTCTTCGCGGCTGAGTACCTGGTCGGGGTGGGTGGCCAGCTCGACGAGCAGCCGGAACTCGGTCCGGGTGAGGTGGACCTCCTCGCCGGCGTAGCGGACCACCCCTGCGTCGGGAAGGACCTCCAGTGCATCGATCTGCATGTGGACCGGCCGCCCCTCGTCGGGTCGGATCCTGCGCAGGAGCGCCCGGATCCGCGCTGAGAGTTCCTTGGGATCGAAGGGCTTGCGCAGGTAGTCGTCGGCGCCGGCCTCCAGCCCGGCCACCACGTCATGGCTGTCCGAGCGGGCCGTGACCATGACGATGGGTACGTCACCGAGGCGGCGGATGCTCCGGCAGACCTCGAATCCGTCGATGCCGGGAAGCATGATGTCGATCAGGACGACGTCGGCCGGCGTGCGGGAGAAGGCCTCCAGGGCCTCTTCTCCGCTGGCGGTCTCCTCGACCTCCCAGCCCTCCTCTTCGAGGGCGAGGCGTACGGCGGTCCGGATCCGCTGGTCGTCCTCCACGGTGAGGATGCGCGTACTCATGGGTGAATGCTGCCCCATGGAGGGCCCCCCTGTCGCCCACCCTCCGGGAACGGGCTCATCAGGCCACCTCGGCGCCGGCCGACCTGAGCAGTTCCAGGAGCGGACCGTGCAGCTCCACCGGGGCTGCCACCAGCATTCCACCGCTTGTCGGCCTGCCCTCCAGGTCGGTTACCCGACCCCCGGCCTCGGTGACCAGCACTGTTCCAGCGGCGCAGTCCCAGGGGTTCAGCCCGCGTTCGAAGTAGGCGTCCACCCGCCCGCATGCCACCGATGCGAGGTCCGTGGCGGCTCCGCCACAGCGGCGGATGTCGCGGATGTGTCCGATGATGGAAACGAGGGCCTCCGCCTGGCGTCGGCGTCGTCCGGGGTCGTATCCGAAGCCGGTGGCAACCAGGGCCGACGAGAGGTCCTCCACCTGGTTCACCCTGACCTGTCGGCCGTTGCGCGTCGTCCCGTGGCCGACCGCCGCACAGAACTCGTCGTCCAGGAGCGGGTCCACCACTACCCCGGCGACCGGCGTGCCGTCCACCTCGACGCCGATGGAAACGGAGAAACCCGGATGGCCGTACACGAAGTCCGTTGTGCCGTCGATCGGGTCCACCAGCCAACGCACCCCGGACGTTCCGTCCACCCCGGTTCCCTCCTCGCCCAGGATCGAGTCGTTGGGACGCGCGGCCAGGATGTGTTCCACGATGCGTTCCTCGGACCAGCGGTCGACGTCGGTGACCAGGTCGGTGAGGGTCGTCTTCGTGTCCGAGACCTCGACGGCCCCAGCCCGGCGGCGCAGTTCTGGGGCGACGATCCGGGCAGCGGACAGGGCCAGGTCTCGGAGGGTGGAGGGTTCGGCCACGGCGGTTGGCGGACGTCAGTCGACCGGATGGTCGTCCCGGGCAGCCTGCTGGAGCTGGCCGGTTCGCCACTCGGACATGGCCCTAAGCGACAGGACGGCGACGATTCCGACACCGCCGGCCGCCAGGACCGCTCCCAGGACCCCCATGGATCCGGCCAGAGCGGTGCAACCGTCGGCACACTGCAGGCTGGTGACGGCGTGTCCCACGAGGCCCCCGCACGTGCCGGCCACGAGGATGGCCAGCAGCGCCAGCAGCCGTGCCGTCATCGACGGAGCCGCCGACGGGAGCTGGCCGGCGGATCGGGTCTGGGCATCGTCCACGCCCGGAGGCTATCGCCGGCCCAACCGGTGGCCCGGCGCCCGAGCGGCACCGTCACCATGAGGTGTCAGACTGCGGCGGTGGGTGATGGTACGGGTCGACGCTGGAAGGTCGTGGGCGGCCTCCTTACCCAGCGGGGATCCACCCTGCTGGTGGCCAACCGCCGTCGCGATGGTCGGGTGGAGTGGACCCCTCCCGGTGGGGTCGTGGACCGTGGAGAGGTCTCGGTGGAGGCCCTCTCACGCGAGGTCCGGGAGGAGACGGGCCTGACCGTGGAGGGCTGGTCCGAGGCGGTCTACCGGGTGACGGTGGACTTCCCCGACCGTTCCATGCAGCTGGGCGTGGAGGTACACCGGGCCAGCGGGTGGCATGGGGGCATCGCCATCCAGGATCCGGACGACATCGTGGAAGATGCACGGTTCGTGGAGCCCGACGAGGCATTTCGACTCCTGGCCACGGCCCCACCCTGGGTGGCCGAGCCGGTGACGGCGTGGCTCTCGGCCGCGCTGCCCGAGGCTTCCGGCGACGGGGTGCCGCACTTCGCGTACCTGGCCCGTGGCTCCAGTCCATCCGAACTGGTGGTCGAACGCCTGGCACCCGGTCCCGGTTGATGGTCCAGACAGGTGGGTGAGCCGACCCCGATCCTGCATGTGGACATGGACGCGTTCTTCGTGTCGGTGGAGGTGGTCAGGCGACCCGAGCTACGCGGCCTTCCGGTCGTGGTCGGCGGTGAGGGAGCGCGCTCCGTGGTCGCAGCGGCCTCCTACGAGGCCCGGGTCTACGGCATCCACTCGGCGATGCCGTCCACGAGGGCACGTCGCCTCTGCCCGGACCTCGTGTTCCTGCCGGGGGACCACCGCCACTACGGCGAGGTGAGCCGCCGTGTGATGGCGATATTCCGTCGCTACACGCCGCTGGTCGAACCGTTGTCCCTGGACGAGGCCTTCCTGGACGTGTCCGGAGCCGGCCGGCTGCACGGGCCGCCCACCCGGGTGGCCGACGCCATCCGACGCGACGTCGAGGAGGAGGAGGGCCTGGGGTGCAGCGTCGGGATAGCGGCCAACAAGTTCCTGGCCAAGTTGGCCAGTGCCCAGGCGAAGCCGACCGTCGGATCGGGAGCCCCGGTGCCCGGGAGCGGTGTCCTGGTGGTGCCGGCCGACGGAGCACGGGAGTTCCTGGATCCGCTGCCGGTCGGGGCCATATGGGGCGTGGGCCCACGCACCCTGGAGCGCCTGCAGCGCCTGGGGGTCCAGACGGTCGGCGAGCTCCGGGCGGTTCCCGAGGCGACCCTGGTGTCGTCGTTCGGCCGTGCCGCCGGCGCCCAGTTCTGGCGCCTGTCGAGGGGCCTGGACGGTCGTCGGGTGGATCCGGACCAGTCCGTCAGGTCGATCGGCCACGAGGAGACCTTCGCACGGGACCTCACCCAGCCGGATGACGTCCGCCGGGAGCTGGTCCGCATGGTGGATGCCGTGGGCCGGAGGTTGAGGGAGGCCGGCGTGGCCGGTCGCACGGTCACGCTGAAGGTCCGCTTTCCCGACTTCACCACCATCACCCGGTCGCAGACCCTCCCGGAGGCGACGGACCTGGTGGTGGAGATCCTAGAGGTCGCCACGGACCTGATCGCAGCAGTGGACACGTTGCCGGGAATCAGGCTTCTGGGGGTGTCGCTGAGCGGCCTGCGGGATTCCTCGGTTCGCCAGCTCAGCTTCGAGGACCTCGCTGATCCCGGTTGGCGTGAGGCCGAGCGGGCTGTGGAGTTGATCCGGGGTCGTTTCGGTGTCGGATCCATCGGTCCGGCGACCACGGTGGGCGCCGATGGGCTGCAACCGAGGGAGCGGGGGGATGCCCAGTGGGGTCCGGATGAATGAGGTTCGACGGTCGGCGCGTTGTCGCTGGTGACCCGCTGTGCGATGCTTGTGGTGAGACGAAGCATGACCGGCGAGGCGAGGAACGGCCAGGTGCCCCTGTCCGAAGACGAGGAGAGAATCCTCAGCGAGATCGAGGACCTACTCACGGAGACCGATCCGGACCTCGTGCGCGAGGTGAGCGAGACGACGGTCTACACGCAGCCGCTGCGAAGCATGAAGTTGGCGGTGGCGGTATTCGTCGTCGGCGTGCTGGTGATGGTCACGACCCTCTCGACCTCCTTCCTCCTGGCCTTCGTCGGCTTCCTGGTGATGCTCGGTGCCGCACTGACCCTCGAGCGAAATGCCCGACAGGTGGGTCGGACCGGCCTCAGGGCCGCTGTCGGATCCGGGCGGGCCACGGGACTGCGAGATGCCGTCGGGGGAACCCGTGCCAGGGTTCGCGAACAGATGCGCGATCGCTTCCGTCGGGGTGACCAGGGCCGAACCTGAACCGGTCGCCTGATGGCCCGGTCGCAACCCCGGCCTCAGCGGGCGTGACGACGATCGCGTCGCTGCCCGTGCTGGCCGTGGACGTGGGCGGAACGAAGCTCGAGGCCGGCCTGGTGGATGCGGATGGCTGCATCCTGGGTCGCCGTCGGGCGGCCACGACCGGCGATGACGGCGACGCCCTGTTCGAGCAGCTCATGGGCCTCGTCGAGCCCCTCATGGCCGAGGGGCCGGTGGCCGGAATCGGCGTGGGATGTGGTGGTCCGATGTCGAACGGCGGATCGCTGGTCTCGCCCCTGAACATCGGACAGTGGAGGGACTTCCCGTTGGCGGACCGCCTGGCTGAGCGGACCGGGTCGGCCGTGGTGGTCGACAACGATGCGAAGGCCCTGGCCCTGGGCGAGGGCTGGTGCGGTGCTGCCGTGGGGGAGCGGAACTTCCTGGCGATGGTGGTGTCGACCGGCGTGGGTGGCGGTCTGGTGCTCGACGGCCGCCTGTTGGACGGAGCGGCGGGAAATGCCGGCCACGTGGGTCACGTGGTGGTGGATCCGGATGGCCCGCGCTGCGCCTGCGGCAACCGTGGGTGCCTGGAGGCGGTGGCTTCGGGACCGGCCATCCAGCTGCTCACGGGAGCGCCTCCCGCCGAGGCCTCGCCCGAGGTACGACGACGCACCGGCGACCTGGTGGGGAGGGCCGTGGCGACCGTGGTGAACCTCCTCGATGTCCGGCTGGCCGTGGTCGCCGGTTCGGTGGCGTTGGGCTTCGGCACCCCTTTCTTCGAGGCGGCGCAGCGGCGCCTGGACCTGGAGTGCGGGCTGGAGTTCACCCGGGGAGCCCGGATCGTTCCGGCCGGTCTGGGTGCCGATGGTCCGCTGGTGGGGGCCGCGGCGGTCTGGCACCATGCCCGACGGTTGACTGGTCTGGCGGTAGGAGCGTGAGGTGGTGGATGGTGAGGGTGGCATCGGCTGTGCTGGTCCGCCCCGGCCTCTGGTCCGTTGCCCTCCGTCAGGTGTTCCGGATGGCCGGCCACCGCTGGTGGCGTCATCGTCCGTTCCTTCCGGTTCCGGCACCTGCGTACGCCCGCTTCAGGGCTGTCACCCAGTACGGGGATCCTGATGCGTCGCCGACGGCGGACGACGTGGTGACCTGGTTGGAATGGGTCCGGAGGTTCCCGGAGGGGGACCCGATCGGCCTCCCGCCGGTCGACTGACTGCGATGCCGGAAGGTCCTCCCGACGACTGGACCCTGGAGAGGCCGACGGGAACCGTCGAGGAGCTCCACGCACCGGTCGGTCCGATCTCCCGACGGGTGGTGCTCGTGAACGAGGTGAAGGCTCCGACGCTGGTGCTGGGCAGCACCCAGAGAGGGGTGGAGGTGGCCACCGGCATTGACGTGGTCCGGCGGCGCTCCGGTGGAGGAGCGGTGCTCCTGCGGCCGGGTGGGGTGCTGTGGGTGGACGTCCTGGTGCCCCGGGGTGACGTCCTCTGGGAGGAGGACATCGCCAGGTCCACGTGGTGGCTGGGCGGGGTGTGGGCCGCGGCGCTGGCTGACCTGGGGGTCGACGCAGTCGTCCACCGGGGCCCGATGGAACCGGGCCGGTGGGGTGCCATGGTCTGCTTTGCCGGGATCGGCCCGGGTGAGGTGCTGGTGGCGGGCCGCAAGTCCGTGGGCGTGAGCCAGCGGAGGGATCGTTCCGGAGCGCGCTTCCAGTGCGCTGCCCTGCTGGAGTGGTCGGGGCACGAGATGGTCCGCCTGCTGGGACTCGTCCCGGTGGAGGAGGCGGACGGGTGCCTGGAGTCCA
>DUAC01000056.1:25209-35189 GCA_012961035.1 Acidimicrobiia bacterium | reverse complement strand
ACCCCGCCACCGGATCGAACTCCCGCATCATCACCGTCACGGCGCCGTTGGCCATCCCGAACAGTGCCCAACCGCTGCCGGCTATGTGGAAGAGCGGCATGACGCAGAGGTTCCGGGAGTCCTCGTCCATGTCCCAGTCCACGGTGGCGAAGAGGGCCTGGAAGTTGCCGTTGGTGAGCTGGGCGCCCTTCGGCAGGCCTGTGGTCCCCGACGTGTAGAGCTGGGCGGCAACGTCGTCATCGGTCGACCCGACCGGCTGGAACGAGCCGTCGTGGGCATGAGGTCGGCCTCGAAGGAGGCGTGCGAACCATGCGAACCGATCACCACGATCCGCGTGACGTGGATCGCGCCAGGCGTCGTAGGAGGCGTGTGAACCGTGCGACCCGATCACCACGATCCGGGTGACGTGGGTGAGGTCTGCCTCGAATGCCGCCAACTGCTCGGCGAACTCCTCGTGCAGGATCAGGACCTTCGCCTGGGAGTCGTTGATTATGTAGGCCATCTCCGGGGCAGCCAGCCGCCAGTTCACCGCAACGGTCACCCCGTTCACGTAGGCGGCGCCGAAGACCACCTCGAAGAACTCGATCGAGTTCTTATCGATGAAGGCCACCCGGTCCTGGGAACCGACACCGTCGGCGACCAGGGCGTTGGCCACCTGCCCGGCCCGACGCTGCATCTCGTTCCACGACACGCGATCGTCGCCGAGGACGATCATGTCCTGGTCCCCGAGGGCGGCGGCCCCGAGGTCGATCACGTCCGTGTAGTTCTTTACGAGGGAGAGGTCCATATCGCCGAACCTACACCGGACCTCCGGAACCTGACACCGTCGCGGTGGGCGCCCCGATCAAGGGTGGAACTACCGTCGGCAGCCATGGGCCTCCAACTGGACATGATGGCGTCGCCGCTCCCGCTGAGGGAGGTCGGTGGCCTGGCGTCGAACGTCGAGGCGGCCGGCTTCGGGACGCTCTGGTTCACCGAGGGTTCCCGTACCGCCTACCTGTCATGCACGGCCGCCGCACTGGCCACCGAGCGGCTGGGCCTGGGGACGGCCATCGCCGTGGCCTTCCCCCGGAGTCCGATGGTCACCGCCGAGGTGGCATGGGAGCTGGCCGAAGCCACCGGCGGCCGCTTCGTGGTCGGACTGGGCACACAGGTGAAAGCGCATGTGGAACGCCGCTACAGCAGCGAGTACGCACCGCCCGGACCACGGCTGCGGGAGTACGTGCTGGCGATGAAGGCCATCTTCAGGGCCTTCCGGGGCACCGAGAAGCTCTCGTTCGACGGCGACCACTACTCCTTCTCGCTGCTGCCCGGGATGTGGTCGCCGGGCCCCATCGAAGCGGACGACCCTCCCATCTACATATCGGCGGTCCTGCCGTGGATGAGCCGGATGGCCGGCGCGGTGTGCGACGGCGTCCACATACACCCGATGCACTCGCCGGGCTGGCTGTCCGACGTGCAGGTCCCGCTGATCGCAGAAGGCGCCGCCTCGGAAGGGCGCACGCTCGACGACGTGACCCTCGTCTGCCCGGTGATCATCGCCGTGGGCGACGACGACGAGGAGATCGAGGCGATGCGGGAACGCAACCGGGCCACGATCGCCTTCTACGGCTCGACCCCCAACTATGCGCCCGTGCTGGAACACCATGGCTTCGACGGCCTCCAGGGTGAGCTGAACTCGCTCCAGCGGTCGGGAGACATGGCCTCGATGGTGGCCCTGGTGACCGACGACGTGCTCGACCACTACACGGTCAGCGCCACCTGGGGGAACCTGGGGGGCGTTCTGGCCGACCGCTACCGGGGAATGGCCCCGAACCTACGGGTGATGACGTACACCGCCCTGGACCACTGGCGTCGGGACCCCGACATGCTGGGCCGCTGGTCTGACGTGGTCGGGAACCTGCGGGACGCGACCTGAGGCATCCGGCCGGCATCGCCACTCGGCGACACACCCACCGGCTGAGTCCGGCACCGGCCGCCGCTGGACTCAGACGAGCTTTGACTCCGAGGCGATCTCGAACTTGTCCACCGACATCCCGGTGACGCCACAGCCCCGGATGGCCTTCTGGAACACGCCCATGTGGGGCGCCTTCATGTGGGCACCGAGGGCCTCGTCCGACGCCCACTTCTCGAAGATACGGATGGTGCCGGGTTCCTTCGGATCAGCGCTGAGCACGTAGTCGATGCAGCCCTCCTCAGCCTGGGTGGCCTCCATCAACGGCACGATGGCGGCCAGCATCTCATTGAGGTGATCGGGGTCGAGGTTGATGGTGCCGGCGATGACGAGCATGGTTGGACCTCCGGAGGTCGGCCTTGGGTGTTGGCCTTCATGGGTAGTGGCTACTGGTCTGACTGGTCGGCGCGGAGCGTACTGTCGGACCTTCTCCGGTATGGAAGCGGGCGAGCCCGGGTAACCGGCTAAAGAAGGTGGGGCATGGGAGACGAACTGGGAACCGGCACCGACGGCGTCGTCCGTTGCCCCTGGCCCGGCACACATGACGACTACGTCGCCTACCACGACCACGAGTGGGGACGTCCGGTGGTGGACGACATGCGCCTCTTCGAGAAGGTCTGCCTGGAGGGGTTCCAGGCCGGCCTGTCGTGGCTGACCATCCTCCGCAAGCGGGAGAACTTCCGGGCCGCGTTCGCCGGCTTCGATCCGGAAGCGATCTCGCTCTTCGACGCGTCGGACGTCGAACGCCTCCTGGAGGATGCCGGCATCGTGCGACACCGGGGGAAGATCCAGTCCACGATCAACAACGCAGGACGGGCCCTTGACCTGGCCGGGGAGTTCGGGTCCCTGGCCTCCTACCTGTGGGGGTTCGAGCCCGCCAGCCAGCAGCGGTCGACCGTCCGAGACATTCCCTCCTCCACGCCCGAATCAACCGCCCTGAGCCGCGACCTGAAGCGACGCGGCTGGTCGTTCGTGGGTCCCACCACCATCTATGCCCTGATGCAGGCCATGGGAATGGTCAACGACCACCTGCCGGGCTGTGCGTTCCACGACGTCGTCGAGCGGGAGCGTTCGGCGCTGGTCCGCCCGATACCGACAGGTGGACCGTCATGAGCACCAGGCTGTCGGTCCTGGACCAGTCGCCCGTTCCGGAGGGATCCACTCCCGGCGATGCCCTGCGAAACACCGTGGACCTGGCCCGGCGTTGTGAGGCCATGGGCTACCACCGCTACTGGGTGGCCGAGCACCACGGCATGACCGGCCTGGCCGGATCCAGCCCCGAGGCCCTCATCGGGTCCATCGCAGGCGCCACACGACGACTCAGGGTCGGCTCCGGCGGTGTGATGCTCACGCACTACGCGCCGCTGAAGGTGGCCGAGTCGTTCTGCGTGCTGGCCTCGCTGTATCCAGGCCGGATCGACCTCGGGGTGGGAAGGGCCCCCGGGTCGGACCACCTCACGGCAGCGGCCCTGGCCAGGGGTGGCGCCCGGACCGCCCTGGAGAACTACCCGAACCAGATCCAGGAACTGGTCCACCTGGTGGACGACACCCTGCCGGCCGACAGCCCCATCCAGGGCGTACGGGCCACGCCACGTCCAGAGGAACCGCCAGAGGTGTGGATGCTGGCCTCCAGCCCGGACTCGGCGGCGTTCGCCGCCCACTTCGGGCTGCCGCTGGGCTGGGCCGACTTCATCGCCCAGGTTGACGGCGCACCGGTAGTGGATGCCTATCGACGACAGTTCCGGCCGTCGGCCCGGTGCCCGGAGCCGAGGGTCCTGGTATGTGCCAGCGCGGTGGTGGCCGACACCGATGGGGAGGCCGAGGCCATCGTGGCTTCCGTCAGGGCATGGCGGGCCGCTGGCCTACGGGGCCCCATCCCAGCCGGTTCCGGCGGTTCCACTCCGGTTCCCCTGACGGTACGGCCGGGACGGCGCTCGATTGCGAACGGTTCACCCGGCCGGGTCGCCGAGCAGCTGCAGGGGATGGTCGACGGGTTCGGCGCCGAGGAACTGATGGTGGTGACGATCTGCCACGACCACGAGGCCCGGGTCCACTCCTACGAACTGCTGGCCGCGGAGTTCGGCCTCCCGACCAGCGCCGTGCAGGCGACCAGCACCGTGGAGGCGACCGGGTGACCGGCCAGACCACGACCACGCTGGCCGATCGGATACCTGCGGGAACCGAACCCGACCAGGTGGCGGACCTGTTCATCGACTGGACCACCGAACAGGAGCTGGAGCTCTACGAGGCACAGGAGGAGGCCATCCTGGAGATCCTGGGAGGCAGCCACGTCATCCTGGCCACACCCACCGGATCAGGTAAGTCGCTGGTGGCCACCGCAGCGCATGCAGCGGCGCTGGCCCGGGGCGAGCGGAGCATCTACACCGCCCCGATCAAGGCCCTGGTTAGCGAGAAGTTCTTCGCCCTGGCCCGGGACTTCGGACCCGAGAACGTGGGCATGGTCACCGGCGATGCCTCGGTGAACCAGGACGCGCCGATCATCTGCGCCACGGCCGAGATCCTCGCCCACCAGGCCCTCCGGGAGGGCGCCGACTGCCCGTTCGGGCTGGTGGTGGCCGACGAGTTCCACTTCTACGGCGATCCGCAGCGTGGTTGGGCCTGGCAGGTTCCGCTCCTGGAGCTGACGAACGCGCAGTTCCTGCTCATGTCGGCCACGCTCGGACCCACGGCCCGCTTCACCGAAGACCTGACACGCCGGACCGGGCGTCCCGCCGTCACCGTGGCGGGCAGCGTCAGGCCGGTTCCGTTGACCTGCGAGTATCGGGAGACGCCGCTCCACGAGTCGATCATCCAGCTCATCGACTCCGATCGGGCGCCGGTCTACATAGTCCACTTCACCCAGAAGGCGGCATCCGAGAAGGCCCAGGACCTCTGCAGCATCGACGTGCTCACCAGGGAGGAGAAGGCGGCGGTACGCCAGGAGGTGGGTGGCTTCCGGTTCGACACCCCCATCGGGAAGGACCTGAAGCGCTTCATCGGCCACGGCATCGGCCTGCACCATGCCGGGATGCTCCCCCGCTACCGCCTGCTCATCGAGAAGCTGGCCCAGAAGGGCCTGCTGAAGCTGATATGCGGTACCGACACCCTCGGCGTGGGGGTGAACGTGCCCATCCGCACCGTGCTGTTCACGCAGCTCTGCAAGTACGACGGCATCTCGACGCGGCTGCTGGGCAACCGGGAGTTCGCCCAGATCTCCGGGCGGGCCGGCAGGAAGGGCTTCGATGACGAGGGCCACGTCTGGGTGCAGGCGCCGGTGCACTGGATCGAGAACCTGCGGGCCGACGCCAAGGTGGCCGCCGACCCCGGCAAGAAGAAGAAGCTGGTGAGGAAGAAGCCCCCGGAGAGGGGCTACTCCCACTGGAACGAGGAGACCTTCCAGAAGCTGGTCGACGGATCGCCCGAGCCGCTCGTCTCCAGCTTCGACGTGAACCACCAGATGGTCCTGAACCTGTTATCCAGGCCCGGCGATGGGCGTCGGGAACTGCGGAGGTTGCTGGTTGAGAACCACGAGCCCCGGGAACGGCAGCGTCGACACATCCGAAAGGCCGTCGGCGTGTACCGCTCGCTGCGCGATGCCGGGATCATCGTGGAGCTCGAGGAGCCCGACGCCGAGGGCCGCATGGTGGCCGTGGGCGTGGACCTCCAGGACCGGTTCGCCCTCCACCAGCCGCTCTCCCTGTTCGCCCTGGAGGTGATCCCCGAGCTGGTCGACCGGCCCATTACCGCAGACTCGGCAGGTCCGGCTGGCCCTGTCGCCGATGACCAGGTGGCCAGTGACGAGGTGGCCGGCGGCGGCGAGCCAGCTGAACCGGCCGGCACCACCGTGGATCCCGATGCCGCTGCCCGTGAGCACGCCCTGGACGTGCTGTCGGTCATCGAATCCGTGCTGGAGAACCCGGGGGTCATAATCGCCGCCCAGGTCCACAGGCTGAAGGGCGAGCTGGTGGCCCGACTCAAGATGGAGGGCGTCGAGTACGAGGAGCGGATGGAACGTCTCAACGACGTCGAGGCGCCCAAGCCCCTGAGGGAGTTCCTCTACGGCACGTTCGACGTGTTCCGGAACCACCACCCGTGGGTGGGCGACGAGAACGTGAAGCCCAAGTCGGTGGCCCGCGAGCTCTACGAGACCGGCTACGACTTCCGCCAGTACATCGAGCACCACGGCCTGAAGCGCTCCGAGGGCATCGTCCTGCGGTACCTCAGCCAGGCTTACAAGGCACTGGTCCAGAACGTCCCGGAGGGATCCAAGACCGAAGCCCTCTACGACCTGGAGGCGTGGCTGGGCGAGACGGTCCGCCAGATCGACTCCAGCCTCCTGGACGAGTGGGAGAAGTTGCGGAATCCCGACGAGGTACCAGTCGACGGGGACGGGCTATCGGCGGAATCAGAACCGGAGCGGCCCGACGTGACCCGCAACGTCCGGGCCTTCCGGGTGATGGTCCGCAACGAGGTGTTCCGGTGGGTGCAGCTGCTGGCACACCGTCGCCTCGACGACCACGAGGCGCTGGCCGAGGTACCGGTCGTGGGCGACGGACGCCGGAGTGCCGACGACGTCACCGAGGCGATCGCCGCGTACTGGGAGGAGCACGCCGTGATGCCGACCGACGCCCATGCCCGGGGAAGCGGCTTCTTCGTCCTGGACGACTCCGGCGTCGACCGGTGGCCGGTCAGCCAGACGATCGCCGACCCCGAAGGGTTCAACGAATGGGTGCTCGAAGGGGAGGTGGACATCGTCGCCTCCCGCCAGGAAGGCCGGGCCGTGGTTCGCCTGGGATCCATCCGACGACTCTGAGACCCGGCACCGGGCCAGCGGGCGGCGGCGATCAGCCACATGACCGATGCTCCGGCAACCAGGTTCGTACCAGTCGATCCGGTGCTCAGGACTCCCGTTCGGCCACGAAGCGGGCCAGCCCGGCCAGCTCGGCCACGGCGGAGTCGACCAGGCCGACACCGGCCACGGCGTCCAGCGCCGCATCCAGGTGCAACCGTGCCTCGGCCACCGTGCGGTCCCGACCTCCGGCTGCCTCTATGACCGCTGTGGCCCGTGCCACGTCGGCGTCGGTGAGGTCACCCTCCAGGTCGTAGATGGCCCTGAGTCGATCGGAGGCTTCGTCGTGGCCGGACAGCACGATGGCCACCGGCATCGACTTCTTTCGCTCCCGGAGGTCGTTGCCGGCCGCCTTGCCGGTGACCGCAGGATCGCCCCAGATTCCGAGAACGTCGTCAACCGCCTGGAAGGCCAGGCCCAGCTCGCGCCCGTAGGCCTCCAGGGCGTCGACCTGGCCACCGGGGGCACCGGCCAGGACCGCTCCCACCGATGCCGAGTAGCCGAGCAGCGCACCTGTCTTGTCGGCCTCCATGACCAGACAGGCCTCCAGGTCGATGTCGGCCATGTCATCGAAGGCCATGTCAGCGGCCTGTCCGGCGATCATCGCCGCGGTGGCCGTCGCCAGCCGCGTGGCGGCCGAGACCCGCTCCGGCGTCGGCTCGTCCAGGAGCACCTGGTAGGCGAGGTTGTGGAGTGCGTCGCCGGAGATGACTGCGTCCTCCACCCCGAACGCCGACCACACGGTGGGCCGGTGCCGTCGCATGGTGTCGCCGTCGATGATGTCGTCATGGACCAGCGAGAAGTTGTGCACCAGCTCCGTCGCCACCGCCCCGGGAACCGCCGTCGCTCCGGCGGCACCGACGGCCTCGGCGGAGAGGATGGCGAGGGCCGGCCGGAGGCCCTTGCCCGACCCTGCATTGGACGGCGAGCCATCCACCTCCGTCCAGCCGAAGTGGTAGAGGGATGGAAGCCTCAGCTCCACGCAGAGACGATCCACGGCCGCCACCATGGCCGGCTGGACCAGGAGCCGGGCGCGCTCCAGGACCGCCGGTGGGACCATCAGGCCCGCCGGTCCGGCAGGAACCGGAAGGCATCGCGTACCTCGGCGACCCGACCCGGGTCCACGTCGGCGATGACGACGCCCTCCTCATGGTCGACTCCCTCGGCGAGCACCTCGCCCGACGGGTCCAGGATGACGCTGTCACCCGCATAGGTGAGACCGGCGGCCTCTCCCACCCGGTTCACGCCCACCACGTAGGCCTGGTTCTCTATCGCCCGGGCCCGCAGCAGCGTGCGCCAGTGGTTCCGGCGGGATTCCGGCCAGTTGGCCACCACCAGGTACACGTCCGTGTCGGTGGCGCGCTCCCAGAAGGCATTGGCGAACCGGAGGTCGTAGCAGACGAACAGCGAGATTCGCAGGCCGTCTATCTCGACCGTCACCGCCTCGTCGCCGGCCCGATAGTGCTGGTGTTCATCGGCGAACGTGAACGGGTGGAGCTTGTCGTAGTGGTGCCTGGTGCCGTCCGGTCCAACCAGCAGGAAGCGGTTCACAGGGTGTGCGTCGTGCCGGTCCCGGGTCGGGATGGAGCCACCGATCCACACGCCGTGGGTCGCCGCCTGCCCGGTCAGGAACTGCTCGGTCGGGCCGCCCGGCGGCTCCGAGATCCGGTCGGCGGCCAGCGAGAATCCGGGGCCGAACATCTCGGTCAGGACTATGAGCTCGGCACCGTCAGCGGCCGCTGCGTCGACCATCGGCGCCAGGTGGGCACAGGTGGCCGCGGCGTCCTCCCAGTGGATGTCGTGCTGCAGGGCCGCGATCCTCATGGCACAAGGCTGCCAGACCCGTAGCCGTGATCCTCACGGCAGGGACACACCGGAGCCGCTGCCATGGTCGCCACGGGATCAGGCCGTCAGGCCCGCCAGCCTGTCCATGGCCTCGTGGAGCACCTCGAAGCGCTTGCAGTAGGCGAACCGGACGATCGAACGTCCCTCCTCCGCATGGTCGTAGAAGACACGGTTGGGCACCGCCACCACTCCGCACCGCCCGGGAAGCTCCCGGCAGAAGTCCATCCCGTCGTCGTAGCCCACCGACCGGACGTCGGCGGTCAGGTAGTAGGTGCCCGATGCGCCGTAGACGTCCAGACCCGCGGCGGTGAGGCCCGCCGAGACCAGGTCCCGCTTGGCACACAGATCGGCGGCCAGGCCGTCGAAGTAGTCGTCGCCCAGGTTCAGCGCCGTCACCATGGCGCGCTGGAACGGGGCACCGCTGGTGAACGAGAGGTGCTGCTTGACGGTGTGGACTGCGTCTATCAGGTCGGTCGGTCCGTGGGCCCAGCCGACCTTCCAGCCGGTCAGGCCGTACGACTTGCCGCCGGAGGAGATCGTCACCGTGCGCTCGGCCATGCCCGGGAGGGTGGCCAGGGGAACGTGCCTCGTGCCGTCGTAGGTCATGTGCTCGTAGACCTCGTCGGTCACGACGAGTAGGTCGTGCTCGACCGCCAGCCGGGCTATCACCCCCAGTTCCTCCGGGGAGAAGACCTTGCCCGTCGGGTTGTGGGGCGAGTTGAGCAGGATCAGGCGGGTCCCGGGGCAGATGGCCGCTGCCAGGTCGGCTTCGTCGAACGAGTAGTCGGGAGCCCGGAGGGTGACTGCCCGGCGCACCCCGCCGGCCAGCGCGATTACCGCGGCGTAGAGGTCGAAGTAGGGCTCGAACACCACCACCTCGTCGCCCTCGGAGACCAACGCCAGAATCGCCGCCCCTATCGCCTCCGAGGCACCGGTGGAGACCATCACGTCACCCGGGTCGACCTCCTGGCCGTAGAACCGGGCCTGGTGGTCGGACACGGCCTGCCGGAGTTCGGGAATGCCGCGATCCGGTGGGTACTGGTTGTGCCCGGCCCGGATGGCAGCCACAGCGGCGTCGAGCACCTCGGTCGGACCATCGGTGTCGGGGAAACCCTGCCCGAGGTTGATGGCTCCCGTCTGGACGGCCAGCGTCGACATCTCGGCGAAGATCGAGAGGCGATGGCCCTGCATCCTGGCGACCAGGTGCGGGTTGGGTGGGGCCATGGCGACCGACGCTACCGTCCTCCCGGCTCCCGCCGGAAGGACGCCCTGCCAGGCTCGCTCCAGCTCGGCCCGGGCTGGATCAGACTGGATCAGACTGGATCAGGCTGG
>DUAC01000056.1:19829-25058 GCA_012961035.1 Acidimicrobiia bacterium | reverse complement strand
TCGCCGATGCCCTTGGCACCCAACGGGTTCCTGGGCGTCAACGTCTCCATGAAGCTCCGCTCGTAGCTGGGCACCTCCATGGTCGACACGGCGGTGTAGTCGGCCAGGTTGGTGGTCTGCGGGTTGCCGTCCTCGTCGTAGCGGAACTCCTCCAGCAGCCCCTGGGCGATTCCCTGGGCCAGACCGCCGTGGATCTGGCCGGCGGCCAGGAGCGGGTTCACGATCCGGCCCGAGTCGTCGACCGCGATCACCCGGTCGATGGTTACGTGGCCCGTCTCGGAGTCCAACTCGACAACCACGATGTGGGTGCCGAACGGGAACGTCGCCCCGTCCTGGGAGTGGTCCGACAGCCCGGCCAGCTCCTCATCGGCCGCCGCTGCGATCTCCGCCCAGGAACGGGCCACCGATGGCGTGCCGGCCACGTGGAAGGCGCCGCGTTCACGGTCCAGCACGACGTCTCCGGGTGCCGCCTCCAGCAGGTCGGCGGCAGCCTGGCGGGCCAGGTCCACCAGCTTCTCGGAGGCATCGGCCATTGCCGAGCCGGCGATCTGGACGGACCGGGATCCACCGGTGGTGGAACCGGACGGGATGACGTCGGTGTCACCGTGGAACACCTCGATGGAATCCAGGGGCACGCCCAGGCGGTCGGCCACGATCATCGCCCAGGTGGTGTGGTGGCCGGTACCGATCGGAGTGGCACCGGTGGAGGCCAGCACGGTGCCGTCGTCGCGGAGCCGGACCTCGCCGTACTCGCTCCCACCGAAGCCGGTGATCTCCACATAGGTGGCGACGCCGATGCCCATATGGACGGGATCTCCGGCAGCGCGGCGCCTCTGCTGCTCGGCCCGCAGGCCTGCGTAGTCGGCGGCGGCCAGGGCGCGGTCCAGCGATCCCTCGTAGTCGCCGCTGTCCATGGAGGTGCCTGTGGGGGTGGTGTACGGGAAGGCCTCGGAAGCCAGCAGGTTGGTCCGCCGCACCTCGACGGCGTCCATGCCGATCTCGGCGGCGAACAGGTCCATGGCGCGCTCGACCGCGGCGGTGGCCTCGGGTCGCCCGGCCCCCCTGTAGGCACACGTCGGTGCCGTGTTGGTGGCGACGCTCACCGCCGAGAACTCCAGGTTGGCGATGTCGTAGACGCCGCTGGCCAGTTGCCGGGTGAACTCCGGCAGGAACGCCCCCCACTTCGGATAGGCCCCGCAGTCCTGCACCACGTCGAGGCGGTAGTGGGTGACCCTGCCCTCACGGGTGCCACCGATCGTCACGGTCTGGGCCTGAGCCCGCCCATGGACGAAGGCGGAGAGGTTCTCGGTACGGGCCTCGACCCACCGGACCGGGCGGCCGATGAGGCGGGAGATCTGGCCCACGATGACCTCCTCCTCCGAGACCATGCCCTTGGCGCCGAATCCTCCGCCGATGTCCTTCACCAGCACCCGGACCTCGGACGGATCCATGCCGAGGCACTTCGCAGCGCCGTCCCGGAAGTCGTGGGTGCCCTGCGAGCTGGCCCAGAAGGTGAGCTTCCCGTCGGCGAACGATGCGGCCACCACCCGTGGCTCGATCGAAACCGAGGCGACGCGTGAGTTCCAGAGGTCCTCGGTGACCACCACCTCGCAGCCGGAGAAGTCGATGGCACCGGCCGAGGGGATCTGCCACATGACGTTGTCGTCACGTGCCTCGAACAGCACGGTCTCTGCGGCCACGGCATCGTCGAGCGAGACCACGGCGGTCAACGGGGCGACGTCCGCCCAGACGACCTCGGCGGCATCTGCGGCCTGGTAGGCGGTCTCGGCCACCACCACGGCAACCGGCTCGCCCACGAACCTGACACGGTCCCTGGCCAGGAACGGCCGGACGGCCTCGGCGGCATAGAAGCCCATGGGCGGCGGACGGTCCTCCAGGCCCAGGTCGGCCGACGTGTAGACGGCCACCACGCCGGGCATCGACCGTGCGTCATCCACGTCGATGGAGAGGATCTCACCGTGGGCGGCGGTCGAACGCACGAAGTGGGCGTGGAGGAGGTCGTCGAAGGGCTGGTTGGCGACGAACCCGCCGCGACCACGGATGAGCGTGGCGTCCTCGCGACGCAGCACGGCGTTGCCCAGGATCGAGGTACTCGACTGGCCGGGGATGCCCCTGGCCGGAATGGTTCCACTCACCGGTCTAGTTCTCCTGTCTTGTTGGCCTGGACTTGTTGGCCTGGACTTGTTGGCTCAATCGACGGGATACCGCTCCAGCAGCTTCCGGGCTATCACCATCTTCTGGATCTCGCTCGTGCCCTCGCCGATGATCATCAGCGGGGTGTCACGAAAGTAGCGCTCCACGGGGTACTCCGTCGTGTAGCCGTTGCCACCGTGTATCCGCAGGGCATCGGTGGCGATCTCGAACGCCGCCTCCGAGGCGAACAACTTGGCCATGCCGGCCTCCATGTCGACCCGTTCGCCGGCGTCGGCCCGGCGGGCCGCGTCGTAGGTCATGAGCCGGGCCGCCTGCAACTTCGTGGCCATCTCGGCCAGCTTGAACTGGATGGCCTGGTGCTCGAATATCGGCCGCCCGAAGGTATGGCGCTGCTGGGCGTAGCGCATCGCAGCCTCGAAGGCAGCCTGGGCCACCCCGACGGAGCGCGACGCCACGTTTATCCGCCCCAGCTCCAGCGCACTCAGGGCGTAGCGACGACCATGGCCGATGCCCTCCTCGCCACCCAGCACGTTGCCGTGCGGAACCCGGTGGTCCACGTACGACATCTCGACGGTCTCGAGGCCCCTGTAGCCGAGCTTGTCGATCTTCTTGGAGACCGAGATCCCCTCGAAGGACTCCCCCGGCTCCTTCTCGACGAGCAGGCAGGTGATCCGGTCATCCGGGGTCCGGACCATGAGCATGACCAGCGAGGACCGGACACCGTTGGTGACCCACATCTTCGTGCCGTTCACGACCCACTCGTCGCCGTCCCGCTCGGCCCGGCAGCGCAGCGCCCCGGTGTCACTACCCGCGTCCGGTTCCGACAGGGAGAAGGCAGCGCGGAACGACCCATCGCACATGCGTGGCAGGAACCGCTGCTTCTGCTCCTCGGTGCCGAACCGGGCGATCATCGTGGCGCCGATCTTGTGGGTGTTGAGGATCCCGGCCAGGGACATGAAGCCCCGCGACAACTCCTCGATTATCCGCGTGTAGGTCATGATGTCGAGGCCCAGGCCGCCGTACTCCTCCGCGATGGTCGAGCCGAAGAGGCCGAACTCGCACATCTGGTCGAACATGGCCTGCGGGAAGGTGTCCGACAACTCGAACTCGGAGGCGTTCGGCATGACGTCGCGGTCCACCCACTGCCTGATGGTGCCTACGATCTCGTCGGCCAGCGCCTGGTCCGTGGTCATGGTGTTCTCCTCGTCCTCTGGTGGTTCAGTCTCGTCCGGTGCTGTCCCGAATGGGCCCGGGACCAGACCGCCTCAGGCCGCGTCGGGGTCCCGGTGCTGCGTCATTGGTAGCAGGTAGTTCCAGAAGTAGAACCCGGCGCCGGCTTCCTTCATCGCCACACGGGCCCGCTGTACGGCATCGCCGGCCTTCGTGCGCGTGACGTACCACGACTCCGCCTGCCGTGCGCCGGGCACCGCATCGGTAAGGGACAGCGCCGCCTCCTCGTAGAAGTTGCGGATGTCGGCCGCCACCTTCGTGGGATCGCCGGGTAGGCCCACCTCCTTCCACGCCTCGCCATCGGCGATGCGGGCGAACAGACCGACGACAGCCGGCACCCCGTCGGCGTCCACAACCTTGCCAACCGTGGAGCGCCCGAACCGCCCGTAGGAACGCCTCCAGGCCGGGAGCAGGCCCAGCGCCTCTGCCTCGGCCGGGTGCACGTCGCCCGGGTCGGACGGTGGAATGGTGCAGCTGAGGGGGGCATCGGCCTCGTCGGAGATGGCCTCAGGGAAGTCGACCAGCACCGGCCCCGACGGCTCGTCCAGCAGGGCGAAGGCGGCGTCGATGACACGACGCTGCAGGGCCGGGTCGCCGGGGCGCCCGAGTGGCCGGCCCAACGGGAACTCACAGTGCAGGGCACGGGGCGGACGGGTGGTCTCCACCTGCCCACGGATGATCGACAGGGCGACGGTGGCCAGGCCGGCGTCCTCCAGGACCGAGGCGAGCGTACCCACGGTACGCGTGCAGAGAGGTCAGACAGGGGTGAGCAGCACCAGGTCCACGTCGTCGTCGAGCAGCGCCCGGGCCGCCGCCGGACCGGTGTCCAGGCGGATGGTCTCGAGGGTGTGGTCGATCTGGGCTCCCATGAACGAGACGTGGACGTCGGCCACTGAGCCGATGACGCCCTCGTCGGCCATCTCCCGCAGTCGGTCGATCGGGAACACGATGTTCGGATCCACGATCCAGCCGCTGCGATCGAAGTTGGGGCTGAAGTGGGCCAGGACCAGACCGTCGGCTGAGGCGGGCAGCAGCTGCATGGCCTGGTCGCCGGGATTCCAGTCGGCTCCATCGCCGCCTGCGGGACGGAGGCCTGCGGTGGTGACCACGGCGACCCGGCTCTGGGCCAGTGGCTTGGGAGTCGTCCACGGCACCTCGTCGAAGGTGTAGCCCTCGAGGCCCTCCAGGTCCTTCCGCATCTGCTCGTCGCCCATCGGGCCTCCCATCTCGTCTGCGTTGCGGATTCTCACAGCCCGCTGCGGCATGGGACGAGGCGGGCCGGAACCCGGGCCGGCCACAGGGTTGGGCCGGTCAGGTTGGCGGGCCGGCTTCCGATCGGACCGTCTCGCCGATCCCGCCCAGGAGTGGACCGGTGGCGAACAGCGATCCGAGGGCCACCATCGAGCAGAACAGGAAGCCTCCGGGTCGATCGGTGAGGGCCACGACTCCACCCACCAGGAAGCCTCCGAGGCCTACGGCGAGGTCGAAGGCCACGCTGAAGGACCCGATGGCATGGCTCCGCTCCGACTCCGGTGCCCTGTCCACCATCAGCACGAACAGGGCCGGGAACAGGAAGCACTGCCCGAGCGCCATCACCACCGCCCCGACATAGATGCCGATGGGCGTCGTCCAGAGGCCGAACACGGCCAGGCCCGCAGCGCTGAAGCCCAGCGACAGCCGGGTGGTCGAGAGAGACCCCAGCCTGTCGGGGATCCTGGCCCCGAAGAGGCGCACGACCACGACGACCGAGGCGAAGAGGGCGAACACCGAGCCGCTGGAGGACACCCCGACGCTCTCGGCGTGCAGGGCGATGAACGCCAGGAA
>DUAC01000056.1:19156-19703 GCA_012961035.1 Acidimicrobiia bacterium | reverse complement strand
CAGGAGCGGAACCAGCCCCAGGATGGCGGCGACCGTGAACGCCCTGTCGTAGCTACCCGTCTCGTACAACCACTCTCCCAGGCCGGGTCCGATGGCCAGACCGGTGTAGAGCGTCACCGTGAAGTAGGACGTCGCCTCGCCACGACGATGCGGTGGTGCCAGGTCCTGGACGGCCGAGGTGACGCCGATGAAGTAGGCGGCCTCTCCCACGCCCAGCACCAGCCGGGCGCCGATCACGGCCGGCACGCTGGCCGCCGGAACCAGCAGGAGCATCGACAGGGACACGACCAGTGAGCCACCCACCAGGAGGAAGCGGCGGCCCCGCCGATCCCCCAGCGGCCCGATCAGCGGGCGCAGGATCGCAGCAGAGAACCCGAAGGCGCCGACCGAAAGACCCACGGCCAGGCCCCCACCGCCCAGGTCATGCTCCACGAAGGAGGGGACCACAGGCCAGGTGGATCCCAGCGCCAGGAAGTAGGCCAGCGAGCCGCCGCAGAGGACCAGGAACCTCCCGGTGAGCAACCTGTCACCAGCCTCCGTCCGACCC
>DUAC01000056.1:0-19064 GCA_012961035.1 Acidimicrobiia bacterium | reverse complement strand
ACATGGCAATGGTGAGCACCATCGACCCGCTGGCGACGAGGGCGGGAGTCGATGCCATGGCCGCCGGTGGGAACGCCGTCGACGCAGCCATTGCCGCCAACTCGGTCCTTGCGGTCACCGCGCAGCACATGTGCGGACTCGGTGGTGACCTGTTCGCCCTCGTCCACATGGGCACCGGGCCGCCGGCCTGCCTGAACGCCTCCGGCAGGGCCGGATCGGGCGCGGATCCAGCCGCCCTGCTGGCCGAGGGAAGCTCCCAGATGCCCCACAGGGGCGACGTCAGGTCGATTCCCGTGCCCGGCTGCGCGGACGGCTGGTGGGCCCTGCACCAGCGGTTCGGATCGCTACCGATGGCCGACCTCCTGGCTCCGGCGATCCGCCTGGCCACCGACGGCTTCGCCGCCTCCGCCCTGCTGGCACACGCGGCCGGTCGGATCCGGGACGTGCACGGCGCACAGGACTTCGCCGGCCTCACCGGGCCGGGAGGCCTCGTCACCCGCCCCGGCGTTGCTGCCGTTCTGCGTTCCCTCGCCGAGGATGGGCGCGATGGCGTCTACCTGGGGGCGTTCGGAGAGGAACTGCTGGCCGTGGGCGGCGGCGAGTACTCGCCCTCCGACCTGGCCACGCCGGGAGCCGACTGGGTGGACCCGCTGGGCCTCGAGATCTGGGGACACCGGGTGTGGACGGTTCCCCCCAACTCCCAGGGGTACCTGGCGCTGGCGGCGGCCCGCATCGCCGAGGGCCTGGACCTGCCTCGGGAGGAGGACCCGCTCCGGGCCCACCTCCTCGTGGAGGCGGCGCGCATGGCCGGCCACGACCGCCCCGACGTCCTGCACGAGCACGCCGACGGTCGGGCGCTGGTGGACGATGCCCGCCTCGGGGCGCGCCGGGCGGCCATCCGGAGGGACTCCACAGCCACGCTGGGGGATGCCTGGAGGGACGGCGACACCACATACCTGTGCGCCGTTGACGGCAACGGCATGGGCGTGTCGCTGATCCAGTCGAACGCTGACGGGTTCGGCAGCCACCTCACGCTTCCGAACCTCGGCGTGTTCCTGCACAACCGGGGCATCGGCTTCAACCTGGACCCCGGGCATCCGGCCTGTTACGGCCCGGGTAGACGACCTCCACACACGCTCGCTCCGGCCCTTGTAACCCGACCCGACGGTCGCCTCCGTGCCGTGCTCGGAACGATGGGCGGTGACGCCCAGCCCCAGATCGTCCTGCAGATGCTGGTACGGATGCTGCTGGACGGGGCCGACCCCGGCCACGTGGTGGGTGGAGGACGCTGGGTGCTCACCGGCGGCGGAACCGGTTTCAGCACATGGACCGACACTGATGCCCTGAAGGTGGTCGTGGAGGAACATGCCCCGGTCGGCTGGGTGCCCGGCCTGAACGAGCGTGGCCATACGGCGCTGGTCGGCCCGGCCAACTTCGGCCATGCCCACTGCATCGAGGTCACGGACGACGGGCTCCGGGGGGCGGCGGATCCCCGCTCGATCATCGGCGAGGCCGCAGGATTCTGACAGGCCTGGTCGGGCATTGCGCGCCGGCACAGTGCATGATCCAACGATGGCCACACAGGAAGACGTCGCTGAGATGAAAGACGCCTCTCCAAGGAAGCAATACACCACGGTCGTCACGGAGCGCCAGATCGCAGCGCCCCGCGAGGTGGCCTTCGGCGCCCTCTGCGACCTGATCAGCGAGGCAACCGGCGGCTACGCCGTGGACGGGGATCCCTCCCCCCACGGCCTGGGGGCCCGGCTGGAGTTCTCCATGGGCGACCTGGACCTTGTCGAGGAGGTCATCTCGTTCGAACCACCGTGGCGTCGGGTCTACGAGTTGAACGGCGCGCCTGTGGTCCTCTACCAGGGCTCCACGCTGTTCACCGACCAGGGTGGGACATGCCTCATGGCCTGGTCCCTCCTCATCGACCCACTGCCTGATGGTGGCAGCGATGGCTTCGTCGTCGCTGCCCGGGGCTTCCTGGACCGCTTCGCCGACACTCTGAAGGTCAGGGCCGAGGCCGGGGCCTGAGACCCAGCGACCTGCACCACGACCAGCCGACCCGTCGACCCACCGACCCACCGACCCACCGACCCACCGACCCACCCAACCGGGAGAACCATGAGAATCGCCCTGAACGCCTCTGCAGAACTGCTCCACGCCGACCTGGGTCGTCTCCGCGACCACGCTGCCCAGGCAGCAGATGACGGATTCTCCGGCTGGTGGCTGGCCCAGACCGGCCTCATCGACGCCCTCACCGCGTTCACGGCACTGGCGGACACCGCGCCGGGCCTGGAGTTCGGCACCGCTGTGATACCGACCTTTCCCCGTCACCCCACGGCGCTGGCGGGCCAGGCCCTGACAGCCCAGGCCGCCCTCGGTGACCGTCCTCTGGTGCTGGGCATCGGCCTTTCGCACCGCCCGATGATCGAGGGGATGCTGGGCCTGTCCTTCGAGAAGCCGGTACGCCACCTGATCGACTACCTGGAGGTCCTGCAGCCACTGCTGGAGACAGGCACGGTGGCCTACAGCGGCGAGGCGTTCACCGCCCACATCGACACCGGCCGGCCGACGGACCGTGCCCCTTCTGTGATGGTGGCAGCCCTCGGCGAGCAGACCCTGAAGGTCGCCGGACGCCGCACCGACGGCACCATCCTCTGGATGGTCGGACCACGCACCGTCACCGAGCACATCGCACCGAGGATGACAGAGGCAGCCGCGGCAGCCGGGCGAGGCGCCCCCAGGATCGTATGCAGCCTCCCGACGTGCGTCACCGACGACGCCGAGGCGGTCCGCTCCGCCGCAGCGACCGTCTTCGAGATCTACGGCCAGCTGCCCTCCTACCGCGCCATGCTGGACCGGGAGGGTGCCCGCCATCCCGGCGACGTCGCCATCATCGGAACCGAGGAGGAGGTGGCCCAGCAGCTGGCCGGACTGGCCGATGCCGGCGTGACCGACTTCTCCGCCCTCGAGTTCGGCACGTCCACCGACGAGTTCACCCGGACCAGGGCACTCCTGAAGAGCCTGCTCTAGACAGAGACCCGCAGGGACGAGGGCCTGTCGGGACAAGGGCCCGCCCACGATGGCAGGGCTCTCGGCCCACTGAGCCACCAGCCAGCAGGTCCTTCAGCCAGCACCCCGACGTCGGTCCCGGCCAGCAACGCCACGCGTTCCCGGAGTGACACCTCGTAGTCAAGATCGCCCTGCATCGCCAGCTCGGTGATGGCCGCCACCTCGGGGCCCACGCCTGCCTCCACGGCCACCATGTCGATGACCTCATCCTGGATGAGGGTCGAGTCCACGTCGAGCACCACGAGCCTCTGGGAGCGTCGGGCCAGGCCCTCCCTCGAGACGGCCACCTCGAAGGTGGGGTGCCGGGAGCAGGTGGCCAGCAGGGCGGCACGTAGCCGGTCGCCGTCAGCGCAGCGCACGAGGAGTTCATAGATCCATACCGGAAAGCGGCTGAGGCGGACGATGCGTTCGATGTTGCCGTCCACGTCGGCGATGGACTCGGTGACCACCCGAAGGTCCTCGGGGCCAAGCCGCTCTCCCAGGACAGTGACGGCGTGGCCGCCCACCTTCGGCTCGTCGGACGACTCCTCCACCACCTCGGAGTCGATCTCCACCTCGCGTTCCCAGCCGAACAGCAGCAGGTCCTTGAGTAGGTCGCGGCCGCCGGGCACGGCGACCACGAGGCCCAGGTTGAGGCGCCCACGGATGACAACCTGATGGCGGGTCACGCACCGGATTCGTGAATGATCCGCCGGACCGGAAGTGCCGAGCCTCGAATGGCCCGACACATGGAGCCGCCGCTAGGGTGGATACGAATCTGACGGACCGTCAGAATTGCTCAGGAGCCTCCATGACGACCATTCCACGCATCATCTCGGTCGACGACCACGTGGTCGAACCCCCCGACCTCTGGACCTCCCGACTCCCGGCGAAGTACCAGGACCGCTGCCCCCGCATAGAGCGCGACACGGCACGGTTCAACTTCGAGGGAGGCGTGTTCTCGTACGAGAAGGGTGTCGAGGGCGGTGAGATGTGCGACTGGTGGCTCTACGACGACCTCGTCTACCCGTTTCCCAAGCTCTCGGCAGCGGCCGGCTTCGACCAGCTCGACGTGGTGCCCGTGACCTTTGACGACATCCTCCCGGCCAGTTGGAAGCAGAAGGAACGCCTGGCGGCCATGGACGAGAACCACGTGGACGTGTCGGTCTGCTTCCCGAACGTCCTGCCCCGGTTCTGCGGCCAGGCCTTCCTGGAACGGGACGACAAGGAGCTCGCCCTGCTCTGCGTCCAGGCCTACAACGACTGGATGATCGACGAATGGTGTGCAGGCGACGGCACCGGCCGGCTCATCCCGCTGACCCTGATCCCGCTCTGGGACCCGATCGCCGCAGCCGTCGAGGTCCACCGGTGCGCCGACAAGGGCTCCTTCGCCGTGGCCTTCTCCGAGAACCCCTACCCCCTCGGCCTGCCGTCCATCCACGACAGGGGCCGGTTCTGGGACCCGTTCTTCCGTGCCTGCGAGGAGACCGACACCATCGTCAACATGCACATCGGCTCCAGCTCCAAGATGCCCTCGACATCGCCGGACGCCCCGTTCTCCGTGTCCTCGACCCTCACGTTCTCCAATGCCATGGGGTCCATGTGCGACTACATCCTCTCCGGGATGTTCGTCCGCTTCCCGAAGCTGAAGATCGCCTACGCAGAGGGCCAGGTCGGCTGGATGCCCTACGTGATCGAACGCATGGACAAGATCTGGGAAGAACGCGGTGACGCCAGCTTCGGCATCGACCTGCCGGACGCACCCAGCTCCTACATCCCGGGCCACATCTGGGGCTGCATCTTCGACGATGAGATCGGCCTACGGAACCGGGACATCATCGGCATGGACCAGATCTGCTTCGAGGTGGACTTCCCACACGCCGACACCACCTATCCGCACACCCTCGAAGTCGCCACCAGGATCTGCACGAATGCCGGCCTGGACGATGGCGAGGTCTACAAGCTCATACGCGGAAACGCCATCGAGGCCTTCGGCCTGCACCGTTTCGGCATCACCAGCTGAAGCAGGCCCCGCAGAAACCGGTACCAGTCGTCCGCCAACCAGCCGCGCAGCCGGAGAACCGCCTACGGGCGGGTGAATGCCGGGCTGAGTGCGTCCCGCGGGATCTCGTCCTGGGTGACCGGCGTCGCCACCTCGGCCACCGACGGGCCGATGCGGGCCGCCAGGGGCGCCAGGGCCTCAGCGTCGAACCGGTACACCTCGACGGCGTTGTCGGTGAAGATCATCCGCAGGTCGGCCTCGTCCCAGTCGCTGAACGACCGGCGGAGGTGGACCCGGTTGTACGGGAACGTGCCCTCGTGGTGCGGATAGTCGCTGCCCCACATCACCTTGTGGATGCCGACCTGCCGGATGGCCTCGGCCTCCGATGGGCTGGGAAAGCTGGCGCCGATCCACACGTTGCGGTCGAAGTACTCGCTGGGCTTGTGCGGCAGCACCAACTCGGCCGGGAAGCCCAGCTCGCCGACCCGGCCCGACGACATCTGGCGGTGGTAGCCGTCCATGCGGCGGAGGTCCTCGAGGACCCAGGCGACGCCCTGTTCCGTCATCACGTACTTCAGCTCGGGGAACCGCTCGAACACCCCGGACATGATCAGGTGCGAGAGGTTCCGGTGGGCGAAGAACGGCACCTCCAGGAGGTACATGAGGGTGGCCGCCGGGGCGTCGCCGTAGCTGGGGTTTCCCGAGCCGCCGTGCTGGGTGACCACCAGGTCCAGGTCCCGACATACCGCCCAGAGCCGGTCGTAGACCGGGTGGTAGAGGCCCGGCATGCCGGAGTCCGGCGGCACGGCCGGGAGCATGAAGCTACGGAAGCCATTCTCGGCCGCCAGGTGGAGGTCCGCGATCGTGTCGTCCAGATCGTTCAGGAACACCTGGGGGAGGCCACAGCGGCGCTCGGGGAAGGCCGCGCACCAGTCCACCAGCCAACGGTTGTGGGTGCGGATGCCCTCGAGGCGACGCTCGTACTCGGTCCGGTCGGTGGCCGGATAGGTGATGAGCGCCCCTGTCGGGAAGAACGGCGGCACGGTGTTGGGGAAGGAGATCTCAGCGGCCACGCCCTCTGCGTCGAGGTCGCCGTTGCGCCGTTCGTCGTCCCAGTTGCGGGACCGGCCGTCGTCCTGGAGGTCCCGGAACGGGTTGGAGTAGGCGCCCCGCCACTCGGTGAAGGCCTCCCGGTAGCTCGGGGAGAGGTACTCCTCGTAGGCCTTCATGTTCCCGCCGGCATGGCAGTCCGATGAGATCAGGGTGTAGTTGTCGCTCATGGCATTCCTCCAGTTCAGGATGATCGTAGAGAGCGAAGGGCCGAGCCCGCTCAGCGGGCCCGCTCAGCGAGCCAGCAGCTGTGCCACCTGGTCGACCATCCGGACCCGTCCTAGAGCGGATACGCCGTCCGGTTGCAGATCGGACGCAGGGCGAAACTCGACACCATCCTGGCTACCCCCGGTAGCTGAGCCAGGTGGGTCCGGTGCAACACCTCGTAGTCGGCCACGTCCCGCACAACCACGTGCACCAGGTAGTCGAACTGGCCGGCCATCAGGTGGCAGCTCATTATCTCCGGACGTTCGCTGACCGCCACCTCGAAGCCCTCCAGGGTGGCCTCGTCCTGGCCGGTGAGGGTTATCTCCACGAACACGTCCGTACCCAGGCCCACAGCCGCCGGGTCCACCAGGGCCACGTACCGGTCGATGCGGCCGGATTCCTCCAGGCGGCGTACCCGCCGTAGGCAGGCCGACGGCGACAGGTGCACTGCCTCGGCCAGGTCCACGTTGGCGATCCGACCATCCTCCTGGAGCAGGTCCAGGATGGCACGATCCACGGCATCAAGTGACTCTGGCACAGTTTCCACGCTCCTGATCATACATACACGCAATTTGATTGTCCTACGACACGATCTGACACCGTTCTCCACAATCAGACGGCGCGGCCCCGGACCTACTGTTCAGACAACGAAGACCTTGAATCCACTCGGACGTTCAGCCCACGAGGGCGTCGGGCCCACAGACGAGCGATCGGGCCCCACCCATCGACCGGCACAGCGACCGGAGACAGGAGCACCGCAATGGACATCGGAGTCCCCGCAGAGATCAAGATCGCAGAACGACGGGTAGGCCTCACCCCGGCAGCGGTGGGCGAGCTCGTGAACCGGGGCCACCACGTGAACGTCGAGACCGCGGCCGGCGACGGCGCCGGCTTCAGCGACGTCGAGTACAAGGAGGCCGGTGCGGCCATCGTCGGCACCGCCGACGACGTGTTCGCCAACTCCGAGATGATCGTGAAGGTCAAGGAGCCCCTCGCTCCCGAACGCGCCCGCCTCGAGTCCCACCACACGCTCTTCACGTACCTGCACCTGGCGGCGGACCTGCCCCAGACGGAGGACCTCCTGAACAGCGGTGCAGCGTGCATCGCCTATGAGACGGTCACCGACGACGCCGGTCGCCTACCGCTGCTGGCCCCGATGTCGGCCATCGCCGGACGCATGTCGATACAGGCCGGGGCCCACGCCCTGGAGGCCACCCAGGGCGGTGCCGGACTACTCCTGGGCGGCGTGCCCGGCGTGCGCCCGGGCAAGGTCGTCATCATCGGAGGCGGCGTGGTCGGTGAGAACGCCGCCGAGATGGCCGTCGGCCTGGGCGCCGACGTGACCGTGCTGGACCGCTCCCCCGCCGTGCTGGAGGCCCTCGCCAGGCGATTCGCCGGCCGGGTACGCACCGTGTACTCCACGAAGGCCGAGCTGGAGGCGTCCGTCTACGACGCCGACCTCGTCATCGGCGCCGTGCTGGTCAAGGGCGCCAGGGCCCCCCACCTGGTCACCCGCGACATGCTCGGCCGCATGCGGCCCGGCTCGGTCATCGTGGACGTCGCCGTGGACCAGGGTGGATGCTTCGAGACCACCAGGGCCACCACCCACACCGACCCGACCTACGTGGTCGACGGCATCGTCCACTACTGCGTGGCCAACATGCCGGGCGCCGTTTCCCACACCTCCACCCAGGCGCTGTCCAACGCCACGCTGCCGTTCACCCTGGCCCTGGCCGACAAGGGCACCGACGCTGCGCTGAAGGCCGACCACAACCTGCTTAACGGCCTCAACGTGTGCGCCGGCCAGGTGACCGACCGGGCAGTGGCCGACACCTTCGACATGGAGTACGTCGACCCCATCGCCGCCCTCGCCCGGCGCTGACCCACTCCCGGCCCCCGGAGCCGACACACCCGCCACGCAACGGGTCCGGCGACCCGACCCACCGGCCAGGTCCGGCACCCACGGGTAGCGTCCGTCCATGGCCCCAGGCACCAGAACCCGCGTCGACGTCGTGGTGGTCGGAGGCGGGATCATCGGGCTGGCCACCGCCGATGCCCTGACCACCCGGCTCCCGGGGTTGGCGGTCACCGTCCTCGAGAAGGAAGCCTCGGTCGCCACCCACCAGACCGGCCGCAACAGCGGCGTGGTCCACACCGGCATCTACTACGCACCCGGGTCGCTGAAGGCCGATCTGGCCGTGCGTGGTGGGGACCGGTTGATCGAGTTCTGCGCTGAGCACGGCATCGCCCACGACCGCTGCGGCAAGCTGGTCGTAGCCACCACCGACGCGGAACGACCCCGTCTGGATGCACTGACCGAGAGAGCCCGGGCCAACGGCGTGGCCGTCACCACCATGACCCCCGATGCCGCCCATGAGCACGAGCCACACGTGGCGTGCGTGGCGGCGATGCACGTGGCGGCCACAGGCAGGGCCGACTTCGCAGGCGTGGCCCACGCCCTGGCCGGCCGGATCATCGCCGAGGGCGGTGAGGTCAGGACGGGCGTCACGGCCGGACGGGCCACACCGACAGCCGGAGGTTGGAATGTGGAGACCACTGACGGACCCTTACGGGCGCGGTTCCTGGTCGGGTGCGCCGGCCTGCAGGCCGATCGCGTGGCCCGTAGGTCGGGAGCCACCAGCGACGTCCGGATCCTGGCGTTCCGAGGGGAGTACCTGGACGTGACCGGACGGTCCGCCGACCTCGTCCACGGCCTCGTCTACCCGGTTCCCGATCCCCGATTCCCGTTCCTGGGCGTTCACCTGACCCGCTCCCTGGACGGCCACGTCCACGCAGGCCCCAACGCCGTACTGGCCCTGGCCCGGGAGGGCTACCGGTGGTCCGACATCTCGCTGCGGGACCTGGCGTCGACCCTGGCCTGGCCGGGCACGGCCCGACTGGTGGGTCGGTACTGGCGACCCGGCCTGGACGAGATGCTGCGGTCACTGTCCCGTCGACGCTTCGTGGAGGCGGCACGGCTGCTGGTCCCCGACCTCGACGGCGCGGACGTCAGCCGGGCGCCTGCCGGCGTGCGTGCCCAGGCGGTCGACAGGCGCGGAACCCTGCTGGACGACTTCCACCTCGTCGACGGCGAACGGTCATTGCACGTCCTGAACGCACCGTCACCGGCCGCCACGGCATCACTGGAGATCGGCGCCCTGGTCGCCGGCCGCGTCGCCGCCAACCTGGCCCACTGACCAGCCCCTTCAACTCCCATACCAGTGTCAGCCTCTTACGGAGACCACGATGACCGACAGCAATGAGATCGACGCCCACCGGGCCGAACGCCTGTTGGACGGCTCGGCCTGGGATGACTTCTGCGAGACGCTGAAGCTGGCCGGCCGCGTGGTGCTGGAGGAGACCCCGGACGGCGACCCGATCGACCGTGTCGAGGGCTTCCGCTACCTGACCCGCATGCTCCTGATCGCCAACATGCGGGCGGTCGAACGCACCACGCCCTGGGGCCGCCCCCGCAGGATCAACGTGATCCCACCACCCAGGAAGGGTGGGACCGGCGTGCAGTCACCGAACCAGGACCACATCGTCCAGCCCGTCGACCCGACCTGCAGCTACCGCATCACCGGCACCCGGGGCACCGCCTACGTGCACCTGTCGGCGTGGAGCCCGCCGATTCCAGCCGACGTCGGGGCCTTCCCCAGCGGGTCGAATGCCCGTGACCACCTCAGGGAGTTCAACCCCAACTCCGCCATCACCCCGTTCACCTGCATGCTGGAGGAGGTCAGCGACGAGGACGGAGCGGTGGACTTCGTGATGTCGATCGAGGATCCCGCTGACGGCTCCCGCTGGCTGCCCATGGTGCCCACCACGCGGGAGCTGATGGGCCGGGTGGTCTATGACGACCGTGAAACCCAGCAGCCCCCACGTCTGATGATCGAGTGCCTGGACGACCATGTCGAGCCGGAACCACCGCCTCCGGCCGACATGGCCTCGCGGCTGGCCATCGCATCACAACTGGTGCTGGGCATCCAGGCCGACTACGCGACGTGGACACGGCACCTGGTGGCCAGCGAGAACCGCCTGCAGCTCACCGATGACCACTACCGCCGCATCGGCGGATCACCCGACGACCGCCACTTCGAGTTCGGATACTGGCGCCTCGGCGCCGGCGAGGCGTTGGTGGTCGAGTTCGTCGAACCGGTATGCCAGCACTGGAACTTCCAGTTGTGCAACCACTGGATGGAGAACCTGGCCGACTACTCGGCCGGCACCGGCTACCTGGACCGGGAGGGCGCCACGATGGCACCCGACGGATCGGTACGCCTGGTGGTGTCTACCACCGACCCGGGCACCTCCAACTGGGTCGACTCCGGCGGCAGGGACCACGGAGTGATGGGCCTGCGATTCATCCGCCCGGCCACCCGACCCGAGATCACGTGCCACGTGGTCCCGGTGGCCGACCTGACCTGACCCGGCAGGCGGCCGGGCCGTTGTCCTCAGGCGGCGGACAACTCCAGGAAACGGGCCATTCGAAGTTGTCCCACTCAGGCCCCGGACGGTTGGGCTCTACCCGGTAGGCGACCCGCGCAGACTCCCGTCCAGACCCCTAGGACACGACCGGCTTCGCGTCCCTCCAGCGGTCGATGCCGCCACCCTCGACGACTCGCACGATCCGATCCACCACCTCGTCCACGTCGGCAAACCGCAGGTAGATCGGTGCGAAGCCGAACCGCAGGAGGTGGGGCGGCCGGAAGTCGGGGATGACCGACTCCTCGTGGATCAGCGCCTGACCCACCGCCCGGGCCTCCGGATGGCGCATGGTCGTGCAGCGCCTGAGCTGAGCCACGGCTGGGCCGGTCCGGAAACGGGCGGGCCGCTGTCAGATCACGAAGGGCCCGACCCGGTTGCGGATGCAACGGGCCAGGTTCAACGCCGCCATGGCGGACGTCTTCGGGTTGTCCGGGAGCGGCTGGTTGTCGATCGTGACGGCCAGCCGACCGAAGGAACCGGTGGCCGAGATCTCGTGTCGATTCGTGGTCGCCGCGGGGTCCGCGACCAGCGTGACCTTCGTCTGATCAGGGCCGATCCCGGCCAGAGCGGTGGTCATGGCCACGTTGGCGTTTCGCGGGAACCGGGACGCCGCCTCGGCCGCCGTGCCACAGAAGATGGTCACCGACTCGTCGAGGGTCTCGAGATCAAACTCCTCCTCGGCGGGCGTCCCGAGCCACGCCCCCGGCGGCTTCACGATCCGATGCTCGACGGCCCCGATTCCCATCGCCGCCGCCGCAGCCAGGGCGTCGACTCCACCCAACGCTCCCGGGTGGACCACGACCCGGGCTCCGTGCCCGGTGGCGAGCTCCTCCAGTTCGTCCCGCAAGACCTCGTCCGCGAGGGCAGAGGTGGATGACACGATCAGATCGGCGCCCGACTCCAGCGCGGCCCTCCCCCACGGCCCCACGGCGTCTCGTCCAGCAGCCTCGACCACGACGTCCGGCCGCAGTCCGACCAACTCGTCGGGGTCGGTGAGCAGCCGGGCGCCAGCAGGCAGGTCGGAAGGGGCCGGCGTCTCCGGTCTCTTGGCGACCGCCACCACCTCGATCGGGGCGTCACCCAGCAGCCGGACGGTGGCCCGGGCGATCGACCCCCATCCCACGAAGACGACCCGGTGGGGTTCCACGACAGCCATCGCCGACCCGGTCAGGACCCCAGCCCGCACTGCTCGAACGCCTCGCGGGTGATTCGCTTCTCGTCCTCGGTCAGCTCGAGCAGCGGCCCCCGGACCCGGCCACCGACCTGACCGAGCAGCTCCTGCCAGTACTTCTGATGGGCGTGGGGCTTCTCCGCCGGCCGGGTGCCCTTCAGGGCGGCCCGCACCGGATCCAGGCTGGCGCTGATCGATCGTGCGTCGTCGACCCGACCCTCGAAGGCCGCCCGGGTGTAGTCGTGCATCCGTCGGTCCGTCGCTGTCTGGAGCAGAAACGGGGGCGATGAGCACAAGTAGAGCCGCCAGTCCAATTCCAGGATGTTGTCGAGCCATTCCTCTTCCGACGCGGTGCTCACCTGGATGCGGTCCGAGGCAAGGGCCGTGAGCTCCGAGTACAGAGGCCGGGGCACGCTGTACTTGATGGCCACCACGGTCTCGATGTCGGCCAGACGGTTGCACAGTTCCGGCGACATCAGGTAGCCGCTGTCGGGGTGGCTCCACAGGGCGATCCCAATGTCGACCTGTTCGGCGATTGCCCGGTAGTAGCCCAGCAGCGTCTCGTCACGGGCCGAGTGGAAGTGCAGCGCCGGCGCATGCACGACGATGTAGTCGGCCCCCACGTCGGCGGCGTGGCGGGCCAGTTCGATGACCACGTCCATGTTCTGGTCCGAGCACGACATGATCGTTTGACCCCGCCCCCGGGTTGCTTCGACGGCCAGTTCGAATGACCGCTTGCGTTCATCGACCGACATCGAGAAGAACTCGCCCTGCTTGCCGGTCACGAAGAGGCCTTCGATGCCGAGGCCTTCGGTCCAGTGCCGGACGTTCTCCCGGAAGCCGTCCTCGTCGATGCGGAGGTCCCCGGTGAACGGCATGAGGGCCGCAGCCCAGATGCCCTTCATGTGCTCACGGGCGTACGCCTTGGCGTCGCTTCTGCCGTAGTCCATGTCGTGTGTTCCAGTCCGCTTCAGATGATGGGGATGCTGTGGGAGACGGTTTTGACCACCATGTAGTGATGGAGGCCCTCGGTACCGCCTTCACGGCCGTACCCACTTGACTTCACGCCGCCGAACGGCGTCTCGGGAAGCGACGCCTCGAGCATGTTGATCGAGAGGTTGCCGGCCTCCACACGGTCGACCATGCGGTCCACATAGTCGGCCCGGTTGGTGAAGCCGTAGGCGGCCAGCCCGAAGGGCACCGAGTTGGCCCGCTCGATGGCCGTGTCCAGCGAGTCGACCGGGTTCACGATGGCCACCGGTCCGAAGGGTTCCTCCTGCATGATCCGGGCATGGTCGGACACGTCGGCCAGGACCGTCGGCTCGTGGAAGTAGCCGGTGTCGCCGATCCGGTGGCCACCGGTGGTCAGGGTGCCTCCGGCGGCGCACGCGTCGGCGACCAGCTCGCCCACCGCTGCCAGGCGTCGATCATTGGCCACCGGGCCCATCTCGACACCGGGCTCCAGGCCCGGACCTACCACGGTCGTCTCGCACCGGCGGGTGATCCCGTCGAGGAACTGCTCGTAGACGGCCTCGTGGACAAAGAAGCGGGTGGGCGACGTGCACACCTGGCCGGCGTTTCGCATGGCCCGGATGGCCGAGGAGGCCGCCGCGGCCTCGACGTCGGTGTCCTCGCAGACAATGACCGGCGCATGTCCGCCGAGTTCCATCAGGACCGATGTCATGTGGTCCGACGCCATGCCGGTGAGGTGGCGCCCCACGGCCGTCGACCCGGTGAAGGCCACCAGTCGGATCACGTCGCTGGCAATGAGGTGCTCGGAGATGTCCGCCGGCACGCCGAACACCAGGTTCAGCACGCCCGGCGGAAGCCCCGCTTCGTGGAAGGCCCGGGCGATGTGCATGGCACCGGCCGGTGTCTCCTCGGCGGCCTTGAGGATGATCGAGCACCCCGACGCCAGGGCGCCGGCCACCTTGCGGGCCGGCTGGCTGAACGGGAAGTTCCAGGGCGAGAACGCGGCGACCGGTCCGATCGGCTGGTGGTGGACGACGTGCTTGACGTTCGGACCGCTCGGGATGACCCGGCCGTAGGTCCGCATCGCCTCGCCGGCGTCCCATTCGAAGAACTCGGCGCCCCGGATCACCTCGGCCCGGGCTTCGACGAGTGGCTTCCCGTGTTCGAGGGTGATGGCGTGGGCTATCTCCTCCTGGCGGGCCCGCATGAGGGCGGCCGCGCCCACGATGAGGGCGGCCCGTTCCCGGGGCGGCGTGGCTCGCCACACCTCGAAACCGGCCGCCGCGGCGGCCAGGGCGTCATCGAGGTCGGTGGGGCCGGCGACGGGGACCTGGCCGATCACGTCCTCGGTCGCCGGGTCGATGACCGGCAGATCCGTGGCGGTCGTCCGCCAGGCGCCGTCGATGTAGAGCTGCAACTCCGGGTAGGCCGTCATGGTCGGTATGTCGTCTCTCGGGTTCGGTGAGAATCTCGCAGGGTCATCATTCAGAAGCCGGCGCGAATGGCCCACAGGTCGGGAAATGCCGGGCGAAAGAGGGTGGCGGCGAGATAGGCGGCACCGTCGGAACCGCCGGTGCCCATGTTCGTGCCGATGGTCCGGCGGACCATCATCATGTGCCGGTAGCGCCACTCCTGGAGCCCCTCGTCGAGGTCGGTGAGGGTCTCGCACAGGCTGGCGAAGCCATCATCCGCATAGCAGGACACGATGGCGGCCTGGACACCCTCGTTCTCGGTGACCGTCTCGCGGACATCCCGTTGGAGGGCGGTGGCCGGCAGATCGTATCCGGCGCGGCCCAGGAGATGGAGCACGGCATCCCAGAGGGTGGGTGCGTCGTATCGGGCCTGCAGCCGATCTCCGCCCTCGCCCCGGAACCATTCCACCTGCACCCGGTCTTTGATCCCTAGGAGGAACTCGAGCTCGCGGAACTGCGCCGACTGGAAGCCGCTGGCGTTGGCCAGAAATGATCGGAAGCTGGCGAACTCGGCCGGGGTCATTGTCTCGAGCACGTCAACCTGCCCAACCAGCGTCTTGAGGATCTTCAGCACCCTCTTGAGGCGATGCCCCGAGGCGTGGACCTTGTCGGCGTCGAGCAGGGTCGTGACGTAGTCGAGTTCATGCAGGAGCTGCTTGAACCAGAGTTCGTAGACCTGGTGGATGACGATGAAGAGCGTCTCGTCGTGCTCCGGCTTCCCGGTCTCCGGGTCGGTCGATACGCAACGCTGGAGCGACAGGAGTTCGGGCACCATCAGGTAGCTCCCATAGGTGAGGTCGTCCCGGTTGCCGAACGGGTTCTCGAGAGGAAGGTTCATGTGATCGACAGTGCCTCGGGGTCGGCCAACGGATCAAGTGCCGGCAGCTCAGGCAGCGCGACGACCAGGCCGTCGACATCGACTGCCGGGTCGGCCATGGCTGCCGTGAGGAGCTCGGCCTGCCGGGCGGCCCGGTCCCGAGCCTCGGCGTAGGGCATGGTCGAGAACATCACCATGTTGTACCGGGGGCTCAGGTGGTCGGGGTGGCGACGTTCCAGTTCGAGCGCCAATGACCGTCTGGCCACATGGGCCGGGTCGATCATCCCGGCCCGCATCTCGAGGTAGTTGTCCAGCGCCATGTCGGCAATGGCCTCAGCGTCCGGCTTGCGTTCGCACTCGTAGCGCCGGAACGCGCCACCGAGGTCGTCGGGCGACTCCCGCAGGTGCCGGTCGAGGGCCCGGACCGATTCCATGGCCAGGTTCATGCCCTGACCGTGGAACGGGACAATGGCGTGCGCGGCGTCGCCGACCAGCACCGCCCGGTCCTCGTGGCTCCACCCGGTGGCCCGCATGGTGCCCAACCGACCCGTGGGGTTGGCCTGGAACTGCTCGACCAGGTCGGGGACCAGTACGGCGAAGTCACCGAACTCTGAGAGGAAGAATTCCCGAACGGCGTCGGTTGATGTGAGCGCCCCGAACGTTGCCGTGGGAGCGAAGAGGGTGACCGTGAAGTCACCGGTCGGGTTGGCGAGGGCGATCAGCATGAACTCGTCCCGGGGCCAGAGGTGCAGGGCGTTGGGGTCCAACTGGTGGCTCCCGTTCGCGGCCGGCGGCAGGGTCAGCTCCTTGTAGCAGTGGTCCAGCCACTGGGTCTCAAATCGACAGGAGCCCTGCCCGGCCATGGCAGCCCGTACCCGCGAGCCCGCGCCGTCGGCCCCGAACACCACCCCGAAGGGCTCCGTCCGTCCGCCGGTGAACCGCAGGACCGACTGATCGAAGTCGACCGACTCCAGTTCGGCCCCGAACTCGATCCTGACCTGCCCGGTGGCCTCCGCGGCATCCAACAGGATGGCGTTCAGGTCGGTGCGGGAAATCGAATGAATGACCTCATGGTCCCGACTCCCGTAGGGGTGCAGTGCCGGCGTCGGGTCATCGACGGCGTGGACCATCCGTCCGCGCATGGGGATGGTGATCTCGTCGACCCGTTCGATCACACCGACGTCGACGAGGGGCACGATGCCGCGGGTGGCCAGGGCCAGGTTGATCGACCGTCCGGCACCGATGTCGGTACGACGCAGGTCCGGTCGGCTCTCGTAGAGCGTCACGTCGTGACCCTGGCGGGCCAGGTAGATCGAGAGCAGCGCGCCGGCCTGTCCGGCGCCGACCACCGCCAGCGGACCCGTCTTCGGGCCGGCCCCCAGTCCGGTCATCGGACGGTCCGGTCCAGGACGTCGATGAGGCGGTCGATGTCGGCGAACGAGTTGTAGAGCGGGACGGGGGCGACACGGATCACGTCGGGCTCGCGCCAGTCGCCGTACACCCTCTCCTCCTGCAGGGCCCGGAAGACCCGTTGGCCGTCACCAGCCACCACCCGCAGCGCGTGCTGGCACCCACGCTCGGCCAGCGCCTTCGGCGTGACGTTCTCGACCCGGCCGGCGAGGGTCTCGGCCAACCGTTGGTTGAGGAACCCGATCTGGCGCTCGGCCTTGGCTCGTAGCGCACCCATGCCACCAGCCCGCTCGATCACGTCGAGCGATGCCCGCAGGGCCGCCATCGGAAGGATGGGAGCATTGGACAGTTGCCACGACTCAACGGTGGGAATGGGCACGAACCGGGTGGCCATCTCGAACCGGGTCGACGGGTCGGTCCCCCACCAGCCGAGGAACTTGGGAAGAGCCTGATCGTCGACGTGGTCGCGGTGGACGAACGCCCCGCCCACGCCCCCCGGGCCGCTGTTCAGGTACTTGTAGGAGCACCAGACGGCGAAATCGACGCCCCAGTCGTGGAGGTCGAGTTCGATGTTGCCAATGGCGTGGGCCAGATCGAACCCGACCATCGCACCCACCTCGTGCCCGGCGACCACGACGTCGGCCATGGGCATGACCTGGCCCGTGTAGTACTGCACGCCGGGCAGGAGCACGACCGACAGCTCCTCGCCGTGCTCGGCAATGGCCGCCAGAAGATCCTCGGGCCGTAGCGCCTCCTCGCCCTCACGTGGGGAGACGGTGACCAACGACGTCTCGGGATCGAAGCCGCGCTGGCGGATCTGGGATTCGACCGCGAAGTGGTCCGACGGGAAGGCGTGGTCCTCGATCAGGATCTTGTGGCGGTCCGACGTCGGTCGGTAGAAGCTGACCAGGAGCAGGTGGAGGTTGATGGTCAGGGAATTCATGGCCACGACCTCGTCAGCGTGGGCGCCGGTGATGTCGGCCAGTTGCCGGGTCAGCAGGTCGTGGTAGTCCTTCCACGCCAGGTCCCCGGTGAAATGACCCTCGCCGCCGAGTGTGGCCCACCGGTCGAACTCGGTGGCAACGTGGTCACGTGCGGCCCTCGGAAGAGCCCCGAGCGAGTTTCCGATGAGGTAGGTACCGTCGGGAATCTCGAACTCGTGGCGAAAGCCGGCCAGCGGATCGGCGGCGTCCAGTTCAGATGCGTTGAGCCCGGCGCCGGTCGGCGTTGACGTTGACAGGGGATTCACAGACGGACCCGGGTGCCGGGATGCAGGGTCCCGCAGTTGGGACAGGTCCGGGCGCCCTCGTCCTCGTTGAAGGCGGCGAAGAGCGGTGGGAGGTCGGTATCGATGGCCTGGAGCTGGAGTTCGACCCGGTGGACGAGGTGGGCACACGAGAAGCAGACCCACTCGAACCCGTCCCGTTCCCCGATGGGGCGCTGGTACTCGACAACCAGTCCGATCGAATCGGGATCCGGGCGCTGGGGCGAGTGCCGGACGCCGGGAGGAAGCAGGTAGACGTCCCCCTCGCGGATCGGCATATGGAAGGGCTCGGTGCCCTCCTCCGACCAGATCACCAGGTCCATGTCTCCCTGAATCTGGTGGAAGAACTCCTCCCGCGGGTCGTCGTGGAAGTCGTTGCGTTCGTTCCCGCCGCCGACGATCATCACGATCATGTCGGCACCCCGCCAGATCTGCCGGTTGGCCACCGGCGGGGTGAGCTCGTCACGGTGGTCCCGGATCCAGGCCCCGAGGTTGAAGGGTCGTCGATCCAACGGATCCGGGTCGTACTCGGTCATGCCTGTCTCCTCCATGGTGCCCGGTTCACTGCGCGGAGGCCCGATGGCCCGCCACGGCCCCGGCGCCGGCTTCCAGAAACGCCGTAACCTCCCGCAGCCGTCCGACCAACTCGGTGAGGTCACCCGCACCGGCCAGTGCCTCAGCCTCGAGACGGGTGGCCTCATCCATGAGCGTGGTGGTCAGCAACGAGCCCTCGGCCGTGATGGCCACGACCCGCTGGCGTCGGTCCTCTGGGCTGACCGTCCTGGTAACCAGGCCCCGCTCCTCGAGCCGTCGCAGTGCATGGGTCACCGTCGGCTGGGGACTCAGCGATGTGATGGCCAGCTCGGCCACCCGCAGTTCCCCAAGCTCCTCAAGGACGACAAGCACCCGCCACTCGGAGCGGGCCACACCGGACCGGGTGAGGGCAGCGTAGAACGGTGCCGACAACGTCTGGTCGGCCTGCCGGAGCAGATACGGGAGATAGCGACCCAGGAAGGGCGTCTGGCGTGACAGCATGGTTTGCCAGAATATATTCATAAGAATCTATTGTCAACGTACCGATGACCTTGAACCAG
>DUAC01000055.1 GCA_012961035.1 Acidimicrobiia bacterium | reverse complement strand
GGACGACCAGGTCCGCTCCTCGTGCTGTTCGGCGAGGTCCGCATAGGCCCGGAAGTTGCGGGCGCCACGCCCGATTACCCGGTTGCGGAGGCTCTCATGGCGCATAGCCATGTCCACGCACTCGACGGCGGCGATGTCGGGCACCCGCTCATCGATCTTCTCGGCAAGGCGTCGGAGGTGGGGAGCACGGCCGGCTGGGCCGAGGGCCGCCCATCCCTCGAAGGCGTCGGTAGCAGCCGTAACAGCCGCATCGGCGACGCTCGAGTCGCCAGCGGAGACCTCAGCCAGGACCGTGGACCAGTCCAGGGGGGAACGGTCCTCGAAGGTGGTCGGCGACGACAACCGTCGTCCGCCGACGTAGTGGTCCACCGACACCGACACCCCGGCGATGGTGATCCGCTGTCGCTCGCTCATCCCACGGAACCTTCCGCTGCATATTCATTTGGGTCCAAAGTAGTCTGGTCAGTGTAGGTTGCCGCTGGAAGACCTGCTGACCCGGAGGCCCCAATGAGCGAACACCACCTGATGATCATCGGCGCAGACCGGGTCGACGCCGAGGAGGCCACCGAGGTCCGCTCCCCCTACAACGGCCGGGTGCTCGGCACGGTCCCCACCGGCACCACCGCGCATCTGGATTCCGCCATCGCCACGGCCGGGGCCACGCTGGCTGCCGGGGTGATCCCGACCCACGAACGGGCATCCATCCTGGACCGGCTGGCCGATTCCCTCACCGCCCACCACGAAGAATTCGCCCAGAGCATCTCGGCGGAGTCCGCCAAGCCGATCACCACGGCGCGTGGCGAGGCGGCCCGTGCCGTCGACACCGCCCGGTTCGCTGCAGCGGTGGCCCGCACCCTGGGCGGCGAGCTGATCACCATGGACGCCAGCTCCGCGGGCGAAGGCAAGACCGGCTTCGTGAAGCGAGTGCCCATCGGCGTCGTGGGAGCCATCTCGCCGTTCAACTTCCCCCTGAACCTCGTCTGCCACAAGATCGCACCCGCGATCGCAGCCGGGTGCCCGGTAGTCCTGAAGCCGGCGTCAGCCACCCCGTTGACGGCCATCCGCCTGGCCGAGGTGCTGCTCGAGGAATGCGGCCTTCCACCCGGCTGGCTGAACGTCGTCACCTGCCCCGGCCGGACCGCCGCCCACATGGTCGAACACGACGACGTGGCCATGATCACCTTCACCGGATCGCCGCCCGTCGGCTGGAACATCCGGGCCACCGCCCCGAAGAAGAAGGTGTCGTTGGAGCTCGGCAACAACTCGCCGATCATCATCGAGCCCGACGTGGACGTGGCCGTCGCCGCAGCCAAGTTGAAGGGCGCCGCCTTCGGGTACTCCGGCCAGACCTGCATCTCCACGCAGCGGATCTACGTCCACGAGGACATCGCAACGGCCTTCACCGAGGCGATGGCCGCCGAGGCTGCCTCGCTGAAGGTGGGCGACCCCGCCGACCCGGCGACCGACCTGTCGTCGCTCATCGACGGTAGCGAGACCGACCGGGTGGCCTCCTGGATCGACGAGGCCACGGCGGCCGGCGCCACCCTGGTCTGCGGCGGCACCATGGTCGACGGCGTGCTGGCCCCCACCATCCTCTCCGGCGTCACCGACGACATGAAGGTGAGCTGCATCGAGGTGTTCGGACCGGTGGTGGGAATCGCCACCTACACCGACTTCGAGGACGCCCTGACCCGGGCCAACGCCAGCAGCTACGGCCTCCAGGCCGCCGTGTTCACCAACGACCTGGCCAGGGCCCTGCGGGCCGCCGAGGCCCTGGAGTACGGCGGCGTGATGATCAACGAGTCGCCGTCGTGGAGGGCCGACCACATGCCCTATGGCGGCATCCGTGACTCCGGCAACACCCGGGAGGGACCCGCCTACACGGTGCGCGAGATGACAGAGGAACGCCTGATCGTCATCCAGGCCTGAGGCACGGCCCCCGAGACCGTCCCACCCCGGCGCCCGACGTGCCCGGAGCCGAGTTCCCTACCACCGGACCGCAACTCCAGCCAGAGACACGCTGTGAGGAGGCAGGGCGCGGGTCGGAGTCGAGTGTGACATTCTGACCGGGTGCTGAGACGGTCCGACCTCGAGGAGTTACAGGGCCTCGAAGAAGGGACGTGGCGCTCGGACACCCGAGGAGATCGTGAGTGGATGGACGCCCACCTGGCGTCGGACTTCTTCGAGCTAGGACTGTCGGGTCGCCGCTACGACCGAGGTGAGGTACTCGACGCCGAGGTGGGTGAGATCAATGCTGTCCTTCCCTTGCACGATTTCAGGTGCACGAACCTGGGCGACTCCCACGTGCTGGCCACCGATCAGATCGAGTGCTACGGAGGACGAGTGAACCGAAGTTGGATCTGGCATCGAACGGACATGGGCTGGGTCATGGACTTCCACCAGGGCACTTCGACTGAGAACGGTTGGTCCCGAGCGGGACCGGTTTGATGCGTTGGGGGGTTGTGGGGCACGGGAGAATCGTCCCGAAGTTCCTGGATGCAGCCAGGGGTGTCGGCCACGAGGTGGTCGCCATCGTCGGCCGCGATCCCTCGAGGGTCGCTGCATTCGCTGCAGGTCATGGAATCAGCCAAGCCGGCATCGATCCATCCGGCCTCGTCGACAAGGTTGACGCCGTCTACGTTGCCACGCCGCACAGCGGACATCGCGATGCTGCCCTGGCCCTCTTGCCGGCCGGAGTTCCCGTGTTGTGCGAGAAGCCGATGGCAGCGAACGCCACCCAGGTCCGCCAGATGCTCGACGCAGCTAGCGGGTCCGGGGCATTCCTGATGGAGGCGATGTGGACCCGACACCTCCCGGTTCTGCGACGACTCAGGGAGTGGATCAATCAAGGTCGGCTAGGCGAAATCCGAACAGTCGAGGCGGCATTCGGGTTCAGCGCTCCGTATCAGCCGACCAACCGACTCTGGTCTTCCGAGTTGGCCGGAGGCAGCCTGCTCGACCTCGGCATCTACCCACTGACCCTGGCGGAGTTGGTGTTCGACTGCATGCCCGTCTCGTTCGAGGCAGAGGCGGAGTTGTCGGCCAGTGGCGTCGACTCCTACCTGAGCCTGACTGCCGAATTCACCGGAGGCGGATCGGCATATCTCAGGTCGGCACTCAACGCCGACCTCTCTCCGACCGCCCGGGTCGTCGGTTCTGCTGGAGTCGTGGAGATTCCGGAATTCTGGCGTGCAGAGCGCATGGTGTTCGACCCCGTGGAGGGTGGTCGCGCGGAGGAAGTTGTCGAGCCACACGACATCAACGGTTTCGAATACCAGATTCTCGAGGCGGCTCGATGCCTGGAGGCCGGCAGGAGCGAGAGCGCAGTGGTTCCGTGGACCTGGTCCCTTGCGATGGCTGAACTGACAGACGAGATCCGGGCGCGGATCGGTGTCCTCTACCCGAGCGATGACGAGCTTCAGTGATGGGGGGAGTCGCTCACAGCAAGCAGGGACTGAACTTTTCGACCGTAATCCAGGGGGCAACACCGTTGTTCGGCGCGACGCTGGTTCCGGAACCACAGCGCCTTCTCGACGAGGTCCACTCCTCGGGAGTCGACGCCTTCGATGCGGGACTGGCCTACACGGACCCCGACGGCACCTGTGATGGACGTCTGGGTGCCTGGGTGGCAGATCGGGGTGTGCGAGACGTCGTCACCCTCATCGGGAAGGGGTGCCATCCCGGCCCTCCCGACTGGTCCGCTTCCCGGGTCCACCCGGAAACGGTCGCCGTCGACGTCGCCGCCACCCTCGACCGGATGGGTACCGACCACCTCGACCTCTGGTTGTTCCATCGGGACGATCCGTCAGTCCCGGTCGAGGAATTGGTCGATGCTGCCGAGAGACAGGTCGAGGCAGGGACGATCGAGGCATGGGGGGTGTCGAACTGGTCAACCGATCGACTCCGTCAGGCCATCGGCATTGCTGTCACCTCACCGCCGATCGCCACCAGTTCGCAGTACTCCCTCGTCGACCAGTTGGCCGAACCATGGCAAGGCGTAACCACCCTCACCGGCGCCAAACGTGCTGGAGAACGGGAGTGGCTCGCGGATACCGGGATCGCCGTCCTGGCTTGGTCACCCCTGGCCGGTGGCTATCTGACTACAGCGCACGAACCCGGATCGACCGAGGACCGGACGACTACCCGCTGCTATGACTCTCCGGAGAATCGAGGAAGGCGGGACCGAGCCCAACAGTTGGCCGCCTCCAGGGGCTGCAGCCCGGAACAGGTCGCAATCACGTTCGTGACGACTTCTCCATTCAAGACACATGTGGTGAGCGCCGCCCGCAGCGGCGAGGAGGCCGCTGCGAATTGTGAGGCGGCTTCCATGGACCTCACCGTCGATGAACGACGGTGGCTCGAGTTCGGCACATGAACGTTGCCGAGTTGACTCAGGATGCTCCCATGACGTTGGCGACCGACTAGCCGGAAGACGCTCGGCCCCGCCCAGAGCGACAATGGGACGGACCCCGGTGCTCCGACTTCAACGGCACCCACCGCTGAGCTGGCAAGTGGGATCGACGGGAGGCCTGAATCCTCTATGTCAGTCGTGCCAGTCGAGCGCTGTACGCATCGTGGTTTCGAAATCTTCGAAACTCATGGACGTCTTCGTGGCATCAATGAGTGCAGCATCCTCGCCAACCAACGTCCGGAACGGCATCGAGGGGTCGGTGGCGGCACGCGCTATGGCGTCAGCGACAGCTTGGGGGTCGGAGGGGGGACCACCACCGTCAAGGCTTGTCAGGGAGTTCCGAAATGCAAGGGCCCGCTGCTCCTGGGCAGAACCGGTCCAACTTGCCGGATGGACAATGTTGTCCTGAAAGCCCGTCGCGAACCGTCCGGGCTGGATGAGATGGACTCGGATCCCGAGCTGGGATACCTCAAAGTGCAGGGATTCGCTCATCGCTTCGAGGGCGTGCTTCGATGCCGAGTAGGCGCCGCCGTAGGGCGGGGCCACCCGTCCGGCGATGCTGCTGACATTTACGATCACCCCGCTTCCACGCTCACACCAGATCGGGAGCACAGCTCGCATCGTGCGCAGGGGGCCCATGACGTTGGTCTCGAACTGGCGCTGCATGAGTGCATCGTCGATCTGTTCGATCGCACCCTGCACCTCAAACCCAGCGTTGTTGACGAGCACATCGATGTCGAGGGGGTCGGCAATGCAGGCTTCGACCGAATCTGGATCGCAGACATCGAGTTGCCGAATCTCGATGGGGAGCCCTTCGTCCTCGGCGGTACTGCGTAGTTCTGCTCCCTTGGCGAGGGTACGCATCGTGGCGATCACCTGATGGCCCTCGCGGGCGAGGGAAAGGGCGGCCAATCTGCCGAAACCACTGTTGCTGCCGGTTATGAGGATCTTCGTCACCCGGGAATCCTAGAGTCAGGTGATGGGCCAAGGCGTCAACACCTGGCACTACGGACTGGTCGCGCTCTGGTGGGCGGGGTTCAAGGTCGGCGGAGACGACGTCGGATTCTCTCGGGATGCCATCGAGCGGTGTGGGGCACCGGCATTGGACGCCGGCTGTGGCACCGGGCGCCTGCTGCTCGCCTTCCTGCGTTCGGGCATGGACGTCGACGGCAGCGACATGTCCGGCGACATGCTCGGCGGCGAAGCCGGCCGCTGCGTCCCGGACCCTGAGCACCCAGGGCCTGGGACGGCCGCAGGCCGATCAACCACCACCCGGATCGATGGGGGTGATCGGTGGGTGGGCGGCCTCGACGACCGTGGCGGCAGCCAGGGTGAGGTCCTCGCGGTGCCGGTCGGCGACGAACTGCACCCCGAGCGGCCGCCCGCCGTCGTTCAGCCCCACGGGAATCTGGGTGGCCGGGAGGCCGAGCAGGTTCGCTGGCACGATCGGCGTGAATACGCCGTCGTAGAGGTCGCGGATGGCCACAGGATCCTCGGAGAGATCCGCATGGTGGTCGAACGGAGGCTGGTACCAGGTCGGAAGGACCACGACCGGATGGTCGTCAAGGAAGCAGGCCCACGCCCGGGCCAGCCGGAAGCGTTCGGTGTGTGCGACCTGGGACGCCATGCCGGAGGCCGGCCAGAAGGCAATCGAGGCCCGCATCAGATGGCTGCCGGCATCGGATATGACATCGTCGAGGCCGATCAGCGTCGCCGGGAAGTCGTGGCCGAGGAGGTGGCCCCACACCTCGTAGCAGCGTTCGATCTCAGGCGGGAGGGCGTCGACCACCTCCCATCCAGCGTCAGCCAGGGCATCGGCGGCCCGCTGGACAGCCTGGCGGGCGTCGGGGTGGACCGGTCCGCCGGGCAGGTCGGTGGGGATCGCCGCCCGCCTGGCCACGGGTATCCCGTCGTATGCCACGTCGACGGTCCGGGGATCCCTGGGATGGCGCCCGATGGTGACGCGCAGCATGGCCTCCAGATCGGCGACGCTGCGCGCCATCGGACCGGCGACCGCCATGAGCTGGCGGGCGACCATCGGATCGGCGGCGTTCGGAGACGAACCGGCGACCGGGAGCCGCCCCAACGAGGTCTTGGTGGCGGCGATGCCACAGCAGTAGGCGGGGTTGCGGACCGAACCCCCGAGGTCGGTTCCCATCCCCATCGGGGACATACCCGAGGCGATGGCCGAGGCCTCTCCGCCCGACGAGCCGCCGGCCGTCCTGTCCGGGTGCCACGGGTTCCGGGTCAGGCCGAACAGGGGGTTGTCGGTGGCGAGGCGCATACCCATCTCGGGGAGGTTGGTCTTAGCGATGGGGATGGCCCCCGCTGCCATCAGTCGCCCGATACCCGGGTCGTCGAGGGTGGCGATCCCGTGGGCAAAGGCCTCGACGCCATACGTGGTGGCGTGGCCGGCCAGGTCCAGGCCGTCCTTGACCGTCATGGGCACACCATGGAACGGGCCGGTGGGGAGCCCTGCGGAGGTGACCCGGTCGGCTGCATCGGCGGCGCTCCGTGCCGAGTCCTCCAGGAGCAGCACGGCGGCGTTCAGCCGGCCGTTCACCTCGTGGATGCGTTCAAGGTGGGCGTCTACCACCTCCCGGCTGGACACCTCACCGTCGGCAATCATGGCTGCCAACTCCAGCCCGGTCCGGTTCCAGAGAACGTCGCCCACCATGGCAACCTAACCACCGTTGACTAGACGAGGAGGAGCGGGGATGGCGAAGGTCCAGGCCAACGGGATCACCATCGAGGTCGAGGAGATGGGCAGTCCGGCCGATCCCCCGATCCTCCTGATCATGGGGCTGAATGCCCAGCTGACCGTGTGGCCCGAGGGCTTCTGTCGTGGGCTGGCCGATCGTGGTCACCAGGTGGTCCGCTTCGACAATCGGGATGTCGGCCTCAGCACCTGGCTGGATGACCAGCCGCCCGGCGATCCGATCGAGGCCCTGTTCACCGTCCTGGACGGCGGGACCATAGAGGCGCCCTACTCGTTGGCCGACATGGCCGATGACGCCGTAGGCGTACTCGACGCTCTGGGCCTCGGATCGGCCCACATCCTCGGAGCTTCTCTCGGCGGCATGATCGGGCAGCACGTGGCCACCCGCCACCCCGATCGGGTCAGGACGTTCACATCGATCATGTCCATGCCCCGGTTCATTCCCATGGAACTGGAGGTGGCGCTGTCCCTACAGCCGCCGGACGTGGATCCGAATGATCGAGAGGCCATCGTCGCAGCGGGAATCGAAGCGGCCCGGCTCATCGCCGGTACGGGTTACCCGTTCGACGAGGCGTACGTGCGGCGAGAGGCCCTGGCCAACCTGGACAGGGCCTGGAACCCGGACGGTGGCGTCAGGCAGGTGATGGCCGCCCTGGCCGATGGCGATCGTCGGCCGGCGCTCAGCACGGTCGCCGCACCGACGCTGGTCATCCACGGCACCGACGATCCGCTCATCGTGCCCCAGGGCGGGCAGGAGACCGCTGACGCCATTCCCGGCGCCGAGCTGGTCTGGATCGAGGGCATGGGCCACGAACTCCCCGAGGGAGCGTGGCCCCAGATCCTGGATCCGATCTGCGCGCTCATCGCCCGGGCCGAGGCGGCCCGGTCCGGTTCGGGTCAGGGACCGGTGGCGATGTCGACGAGGACCGCCGACGAGTAGGTACTTCCGGTCGAACCGGCCGGGAGGACGAGCCTGAACCCGGGTGCCAGGTGGAACGAGCCCATGCCCTGGGCGATGGCCGCCGAGAGGAACCTGAGCGCGCCTGCCGCTGCTGGCGGAATCGGCGTCGAGGTGGTGGCCCGTGGTTGTTGCCACCACCACGATGAACGATCCGAGAGCCGTCCACGAGAGGCCAACGTCACCGCCACCAAGGGCCGAAAGTCACCGCCGGAGACGACGACACGATCGGGTACACGGGCTCAGTACGGATCGCCGACCCAGTGCTCGTAGGCCCGGCAACCCTGTTTATATGGGGCTATGGGAGACGAACTCTGGACGAAGACCGCGAGCGAACTGGCGGCGTTGATCGCCGACGGTGAGGTGAGCAGCCGGGCGGTGGTCGAAGCCCACCTGGCCCGGATGGACGAGGTGAACGGCCACTGCAACGCCGTGACGCTGGTCCTGGCAGCCGAGGCCCTCGAGGGCGCCGATGCCGCGGATGCCGTCGTGGCGACCGGCGAGCCGCTCGGGCCATTCCACGGCGTGCCGTGCACCGTCAAGGAGAACGTCGACGTGGCCGGCACCGCCACCACACAAGGGCTGCCTGCGTTCGCCGACCTGGTCTCGCCGGTGGATGCCCCGGTGGTGGAACGCCTGAGGGCCGCCGGGGCGATACCCATCGGCCGGACCAACCTCCCGGAACTGGGCCTGCGCATCAGCACCGACAACCCCCTCCACGGCCTGACCCGCAACCCCTGGCACCCCGACCTCACGGCCGGAGGCTCATCGGGGGGCGAGGGCTCGGCAATAGCGTCGGGCATGTCCCCCCTGGGGTTGGGCAACGACATCGGTGGCTCGGTCCGCAACCCGGCCTTCTGCTGTGGGATCACGTCAATCAAGCCCAGCCACGGTCGGCTACCGACGTACAGCATCTTCGAGCACGACCAGGACCCGCCGCTCTCATTCCAGATCATGGCCACCGAGGGCCCGATGGCCCGCTCGGTGGCCGACCTCAGGACCGCCATGGAGGTGCTCCAGGGCCGCGACCCCCGGGACCCCCGATCGGTGACCGTCCCACTCGACGGGCCGACGGTTCCGCGGCGGGCAGCGATCGTGGCCGACATGGATGGCACGACCTGCCATGAGTCGGTGGTGGACGGCGTGACCCGGGCCGCAGACGCCCTGGCCGCCGCCGGCTGGGATGTCGTGGAGGCCACTCCACCGGAGCTGCCCCACTGCACCGACGTGTGGGCACACCTCCTGGCCAACGACATCGGCGTCATGATGGAGTTCGCCCGTCCGCTCCTGAGCGAGGAGTTGGCGGTCGTGCTCGACCGTCTGGTCGAGCAGTACCCACCTGAGGTCATGGCCCCGTCGATGGCCCACACCGAGTACGTCCGGCTGGGCCGCCTCTGGGCGCAGTTCTTCGTCGAACATCCGGTGCTGCTCACCCCCACCTGGACCCAGCCACCGTTCCCCCACGGATTCGACCTGGGCAACGAGGCCACCGATCGGATCACCGGGATACTCCGCTACATCACCCCACCCAACCTGCTGGGCCTGCCATCGGTGGCCGTTCCGGTCGGCGTGGCCGATGGCCTCCCCCAGGGGGTCCAGTGCATCTCCGACCGTTGGCGCGATGACCTGGCGCTGGCCGCTGCGGCCGACATCGAGGCGGCGCTGGGCACCATCACCCCGATCGACCCTGTAACGGGCTGACCCGACACCTCCCCGATAGGCCCCAACGGGCCCGGTCACCAGGGGAACCGACCCGCTCAGGCGACGCGGACCGCCCGGATCACCTTGGCTGGAACACCGGCGACCGGCGTGTGCTCCCCGGTGGCCTCCAGGCCGACCTCTGCCATCGCGGCGACTATCACCGCCAAGTCGACAGGGGTCATCTCGGCCTCGTGACCGGCGTGCTTCTTGTGGGACGGGTGGGTCGCGTCGTCGAAGTCCTCGTCGACCAGCACCAGGCGGCCGCCGGGGGCCAGCACCCTGGCGAACTCCGGCCACACCGCCAGGTGGTCCACCCAGTGGTGCACGGCGTTGACGGCCCACAGGACCTCGGTGGAACCGCCGGCCACCGGAAGGTCCTCGGCCACGCCCGACTCCACGGTGATCCGACGCCGGGCACGTTGCAGGAGTCGTCTGAACCCGCAGAAGGCCCGCATGAAGCCCGACGGGTCAACGGCCACCACGTGCGCTCCCCGCTTCGCTGCCAGCACGGTGGCCGGGCCCATGCCGGCGCCCACGTCCAGCCCACGCTCACCGGGCTTCGGGGCGGCCATGTCCACGACGGCACGGTTCACGTCCGACATCCAGAAGTGCCGGATCATGAGGAGCCAGTGGAGCTTGGCCCTCAGGCCCTTGTCGTGGTCGTGTCGGTGGTGGTCATGGGCCATCAGGGCCTGCTCCTTCGGTCATCGGCAGCCGCCGGTCGCCTCACCCGAGCCTGCCACGATCCGACGGGGTACCACGGTGATCGGCATGGGAGACTCTGCCGGTGAACGAGAACCCCCAGCCCCTGAGCGGCAACCAGATGCCCCGGTTCGGCGGCATCGCCACGTTCATGCGCCTGCCGGGGAACACGCCGCCTGCCGACCTGGACGTCGCCGTGGTCGGCGTCCCGCTGGATACCGGCACGTCGAACCGTCCGGGCGCCAGGTTCGGCCCCCGCGGCATCCGCGACGAATCGGTCCTGCTGCGCCCCTACAACATGGCCACCCGGGCCGCCCCGTTCGACAGCCTGCGCATCGATGACACGGGTGACGTGGCTGCCAGCCCGTACGACCTGCTGGCCGCAGTGGAGGCCATCGAGGAGCACTTCGACGGCCTTCTGGCCGACGACGTCATCACCGCGTCGATGGGCGGCGACCACACGGTGGTGCTTCCCATCCTGCGTGCCATGGCGAAGAAGCACGGACCCGTCGGGCTGGTCCACATCGACGCCCACACCGACATCAACGACACGATGTTCGGGTCCAAGGTCGCCCACGGCACCCCATTTCGACGTGCCGTCGAGGAGGGCCTCCTGGCCGGTGACCGGGTCGTCCAGATCGGCGTACGAGGTACCGGCTACGCCGCCGACGACTTCGACTGGTCACGCCAACAGGGATTCCGGGTCGTGCAGGCGGAGGAGTGCTGGTACCGGAGCCTCGAGCCCCTCATGGTCGAGGTAAGGGACCAGCTCGGCGAAGGCCCCGTGTACCTCAGCTTCGACATCGACGGCCTGGACCCGGCCTATGCCCCGGGAACCGGCACCCCGGAGGTGGGCGGCCTGACCATGCCCCAGGCCCTCGAGGTGGTGCGGGGGTGCCGTGGACTGGACATCGTGGGTTGCGACCTGGTCGAGGTGGCCCCCATCTACGACACCAGCGGGATGACCAGCCTGGTCGGCGCCAACCTGCTCTACGAGATGCTCTGCGTGCTACCCGGTGTCCAGTACCGCTCCTGAGGCGTCGACGCCGGGACCGCCCGACGGCCCAAGCCTCACGCCCTACTTCTTCATCCTCTTCGGGATGTCGGCCGGGCTGGCATGCATCATCGTGCTGCTGGCCGAGCTCCGGGACGAGTTGGGCTTCTCGGAGATGGACATTGGCCTGGCCATCGGCTCGGGCTTCGCGGCGGCGTTCGTGGCCAGCCTGCTCATGGCCCCCCACGCCGACCGGGGCCGAGCCCCGACGATGCTCCGGGCCGGACTCCTGCTGGGCGTCCTCGGCATGGTGCTCCTCGCCGTCGGCCAGGAACTCTGGCACTACGTGCTGGGCAGGGCGGTGTTCGGATTCGCCCTCGGTACTGCTGGTCCGGCCGCCCGACGGACGGTCATCGTGGCCGACCCGGCGAACCTGGGTCGCAACATGGGCCGCCTTGGGGCCTGGGACGTCGGAGGCTTCGTGGCCGGCCCGATGATCGCCGCCGGCCTGAACCTGCTCGGCGGCTTCCGCCTCACCTTCTGGACAATGGCGGTGGCCTTCGCTCTGCTGGTACCCACCGCCTTCCGGGCCCGATCCGATACGGCGGCCCGCGACGTGGAGGGACGCGGGCTGAAGGGCCTCATGCGCATCCGTCGCCTGAACGGCGCCTTCTTCGTGGTCGCCGCCTACTTCGTGTTCATCGGTGCCTTCGAATCCGTCTGGATTCTGGAGATGGACAGCCGTGGTGCCTCCAACATCGTCCTGGCCATCGGCATCACCATGGCTGCCCTACCCATCCCGCTGCTCTCTCCGTTGGGAGGCTCGCTGGCCCAGCGGTATGGAGCCCGTCGCTGGGTGATCGGCAGCCTGGGCTCCATCACGCTGATGATCACCTTCTACGGAATCGTCCCCGGCGTGGCCGCCCTGGTGGCCCTCACCATGGCCACCTCGGTGCTGGAGGGCTTCGGATTCCCGGCTGCACCCATGCTGGTGGCCGCGGCGGTGCCCGAGGACCGACAGGCATCGGCCCAGGGGCTCATGGGCGCTGTCGAGGTGGCCACCGGGGCCGTGGCGGCAATCGCCGCCGCCTGGGTCTACGCGTCCTACGGCGATACAACGACGTGGGCCGCCACAGCTGCCGTCATGGCGATACTGCTCGTCATCGGTGCAATACTCACCCGCCCAGAGGACCGCCAGCTGGTCCGACCCGGCATTCCGACCGACCCCACCAGGAGGCCCTTCCGATGACCGACGCCCTGCTCCACCCGTTCTCGCCGCCGAGCATGCCCGAGGGTGACTTCATCGAGATCGTGCGTGGCGAGGGATCGCTCGTGTTCGACTCCAACGGTCGGGAATACGTGGACGCCATGGCGAACCTGTGGCTCTGCCAGGTCGGCCACGGACGGACCGAGATCATCGACGCGGTCACCGCCCAGATGCGCCAGATCGAGGCCTACAACACCTTCGCGCCGTTCACCAACGGGCCGGCCTCCCGGGTGGCCGAGATGATCGCGGAACGGTCCCCCCACCCCGACGGGAGGGTCTTCCTGGGATGTTCCGGGTCCGAGGCGGTCGACACCGCCCTCAAGATCGCCAGGCAGGTCCAGCAGCGCCGTGGGCACACCGGTCGCCAGGTCATCGTGAAGCGCACCAACGGCTACCACGGCACCAACTTCGGCGGAACCTCAGCGCAGGGCATCGCCCCCAACCGGGAGGGCTGGGGCGACCTGGTCCCCCACTTCGTGGAGGTGCCCCACGACGACCTGGAAGCCGCTGCCTCGGTCTTCGCCGACCAGGGCGACAGCATCGCTGCAGTACTGACCGAGCCGCTCCAGGGTGCCGGCGGCGTCTTCCCACCGGCAGACGGATACCTGGAGGGCCTGAGGCGCCTGTGCGATGACAACGGGGCCCTGCTCATCTTCGACGAGGTGATCTGCGGGTTCGGCCGGACCGGAGAGTGGTTCGGCGCCCAGACCTTCGGCGTCACCCCCGACCTGATCACCTTCGCCAAGGGCGTCACCTCCGGCTACCTCCCGTTGTCAGGCGTGATCCTCTCGCGCAGCGTCTGCGAGGAGTTGGAGGAACCGGGGTTCCTGCTGCGAACCGGCTACACCTACTCGGGCCACCAGGCATCCTGCGCCGCCGGCATCGCCAACCTGGAGATCATGGAGAGGGAGGGACTCGACCAGCGTGCCAACCACGTCGGCGAGCGGTTCCAGGAGGGCCTGAGGGCCCTGCAGGCCGATGGCCTCATCGAGTCCTGGCGGGGAATGGGCGCTGTCTACGCCGCCGAGCTGGGTCGGGACTCGATCCCGGTCCGCAACGAGATCCTGGCCAACGGGGTGATCGTGCGACCCATAGGAACGTGCCTGGCCATCTGTCCGCCACTGGTCATCACCGACGACGAGGTGGGCCGGGTCATCGACACCATGGCCGCCGCCCTGCGGTAGCCACGCCGCCCAGCAGACGAGTTACCCCTCCGTTCCGGTCATCTCCGGAGGGTGGCGATTATCGGATTCGGTGCGTTCCAGGCGGTCATTACCGCCTCACGGAGCGAATCGCCCGACACGGGCGCCGTCACGAGCGTCGTGCCGAGGAGGAGGTCCATGTACCGGAAGGTCTTGGGTTGCATCAGTTCGATCACGATCGGGTTCTTCGGGTGGCACTTCCGCATGGCCTTGAAGGCCTCCCGTCGTCTCGGGCTGACCTCCCGGAACGAGAAGAAGATGACGTCCCGCCTGCCGACGCGCTCCTCAGGATCGGCGGGGGCCAGCGGATGGTACTTCCCCGCGTCACTGCACTCACAGTCCACCACCGTGAACCCCGAGAACCCGAGGAGGTCGATGACGGAATCCCGGATCGCGTCGTCCTCACCCTCGACGATGACCCGAGGCATCTCTGTGTCGATCGGCGCCGACGTATCGGCGGAGTCGTGGAGGGAACTGTCAGCATGTGTATCCATGCCACGATCGTCGCCGGACACCGCACCCACCCGGTAGGGACGATGGTCCCTACCGGGTGGCGGGACCGGATCGGGACGAAGGTCCCGTCCTCCCGTCGGGTCCCGTAACCGCGCGTCCCCTACGCTCGGCATGGTGGATCAGCAGGCGGAAGCGAACGTGATGTTCGGTGTATCGGTCCAGAACCTGTGGGAGAACTCTCCAGATGCCCTCTTGTTGGTCGAGCCCGGTGGGATCATCCGAATGACGAACTCGAGGGCATCCGAGATGTTCCGCTTCGGGGCCGACGGGCTGACCGGGACATCGGTCGAGGAGCTCATTCCGGACGCCGCCAGGGATCGCCACCGCGCCCAGCGCGCCGCCTTCGAGGCGGATCCGCACCCACGCCCCATGGGAACCGGCTTGCGGCTCCATGGGTTGCGGAGCGACGGCTCCGTCTTCCCCGTGCATGTGAGCCTCTCACCCATCGGCGCCGACGGCATGACGCTGGCAGCGGTGCGTGACATGACCGACTGGGTCGCTTCCGAGCACCACCTGCGACAGGTCGAGTGGCAACGGGACCGGGCTGAGGACCACGAGCGGATCGCACGCGAACTGCACGACACGGTCATCCAGGAACTCTTCGGCGCCGGTATCGGACTGCAGGCCCTCCAGGCCACGAGCAGCGAACCGGAGCGGATCGCAGAGATCGTCGAGGTGCTGGATGCCACGAGCAGGACTATCAGGTCGGTGATATTCGACCTGAGTTCCCCTGTTCGGAGTTCGTCGGGGCTGAGGAGCAGGGCCAACGAGCTGGTGGCCGAGATGTCCAACACGATCGGTCTGGAACCACGGTGCCATTTCACCGGACCCCTCGACACGGGGGTTCCCGACAACCTCGTCGAGCAGGCCCTGGCCGTCATCCGGGAAGGGCTGACGAACGTCGCCCGGCATGCCGATGCCGATGTGGTCGACCTCAGGATCGATGCGGGCGATTCCCTCGTCGTCGAGGTGATCGACGACGGTCGAGGCATTCCCGACGACCCGCCCCGGCTCAGCGGCATCGCCAATCTGCAGGAGCGGGCGCAGAAACTCGGCGGCTCGTGTGTCGTCTACAGGAATCCGGTGGGCGGAACGGTCCTGGACTGGTCGATCCCGCTGTCCGGCGCAGTGACCGATGACTAGACCGGAGTCCTACTGGTTCCGGCGGCGCTCCGAGAGCCTGGCGGCGAAGGCGGCCGCCTCGGTCCGTCGGGCCATTCCCAGCTTCTGAAAGAGGCTGGTGACGTAGTTCTTCACGGTCTTCTCAGCCACGTACATGGCCTCGGCGATCTCCCGATTGGAGAGCCCCTCGCCTATGAGCTCGAAGACCCGCTTCTCCTGTGGCGCCAGCTCCTCGACCGCCGTCTCACCTGACTCGCGCAGGCGTCGCAGGGCGAGACGGGTGGTCGCCATGTCCAGCGGGCGTCCCCCAGCTGCCACGCGCCGGATCGCAGCCAGGAGCTCGCCACCCTGCACCTTCTTGAGTACATAGCCGGCAGCCCCGGCGAGACTGGCCTCGACCAGGGCCTGGTCATCCTCGAACGACGTGAGGATCAGGCAGGCCACCTCCGGGAACGAGGACCGGATCTCCCTGCACACCTCGACCCCTGAACCGTCACCGAGACGGACATCCAGGATGGCGACGTCCGGACGGGTGGCCTCGACTGTCTCCATCGCCGTTGCCGCCGATCCGGCCGTCCCGACCACCTCCAGGTCCTTCTCGGCGTTGATGAGGGCCATCAGCCCGCGTCTCACCACATCATGGTCGTCTACGAGGAAGACCCGGGTCGTGGACATGGTCATGGCTCTATCACACCTATCGGTTCCAGATCCCGCCCAACGCGAGGCCGCTCATCAAGCATCGTGGCCGGCAGCCTCAGCCCGCGCCTCGTGGATGCCGTTGCCCAGGACCGCTCCGCCCAGGATCGACACCCATATGCCCGACATGGCGCCGAGGCCCAACGCTGCCACCCACCCATGCTCAGGCGAGATCAGGTAGGTGGTGACGGTCAGGAACAGGGTGATCCCGATAGCCGACCCTGCGGTAGCGAAGACCACGGAACGAACCCGCCGTTGGCCATCCTCATCGAACATCCGGGTCTCATACATCTGCGGGGACATGACCGGTACCTCCAGATGGAACCAGGTTTCGCGGAACGAAGGACATGGTGTCGATACCGCTTGCCCGGCCGAGGCGACGAATCGTCCCGCGACCCAACTTGAACGGGTACCTCAGGCTGAGGGGCTGCAGCGATGTGTCGGCCGGAACGACGTTGTTGGACGGTGACCCGGGGAACAGGAAGTAGGTGAAGGTCACCCCGGGCGGGACGGCATCTGTCGGGTAGGCCACGGCCGTGAACCCACCGGAGGTCCGTTCACCGACCTGGTCCAGGACGGAGTCGCACTCCACGGATACCAGGTCTCCGGCTCCGATTCCCCATCGACGGGCGTCGAGCGGGTTGATCTCTATCGGATTCAGCGGCCACCGGTCGTTGGAGAGCTGCCGACGGCTGAAGTCGGACAGGTTGTTCCACAGAGCGTTCACCCGGCCGTTCAGGACCCACACCTCGCCCTTCTCCGGTCGTGGAGCCAGCACCCTGTTGCGATTCCTGACCGCCGACCAGTCGGGGAGCACGAAGTTCGCCCTTCCGCTGTCCGACTTGAACCTCAGGTCCTCATGCAGGCGGACCGTCTCCGTGATCCGGTCGCCGTCGAGGCCCAGCGGTGCCTGGAGTCCGGTCGTGCCATGTTCGGCGAGCAGGTCGTGGGCTCGTACGCCCTCTCTCCGGGCCTTTTCCACAAGCGCCCGGTAGTCCTTCCGGCTACCACCCGACCGCGGCGCCGATTCCTCGAACACGGCGTTGCTGTCGGCCCAGTCAAAGCCGTCGAAACCCATTCGGCGGGCCACCTGGGCGAAGATCCACCAGTCCGGCCGGGCATCTCCGGGCGGGTCCATGAACCGCTGGTAGAGCCTGATCCGACGTTCGGCGTTGGCACGGGCGAAGTCCTCCTCGCCCCACGTGGCTGCGGGCAGCACCAGGTCGGCGTACCTGGTGCTCTCGTTCTCGTAGATCTCCTGGTGGACGAGGACCATGCCTCCCGCATCGATGCGTGCCTTCATCTGTGCCAGGACGGTCTTCGGATCCGTGGAGGTGATGGTCGGGCCGATACCCACCAGCTCCGCGACCCGTCGGCTGAGGGCGGCCGATCCTGCCATGGCGCTCAACCAGTTGGTGCCGACCACCCAGCGGAACCGCGTCCTGCCCTCGACCAGCCACCGTTCCGTGTCCATCTCGATCGGGTGGCCGTCCACCTCGTGGGGTGACTTGGCCAGCGGATAAGAGGCCGCCTTGACACCACCTCGCTGGTGGCCGCCCATCCGCGCCGTGGCGCGACCCTCGCGGCCCACCGCTCCCAGCACCAACCCGAGGTTGGCAATGGCCGCCGTGTTCTCATAGTTGTGCGACCAGTAGACGCCCTTCTCGAACAGGACCGAGGTCAGCGGCTGGGCACCGGTTCCACCGCTGAGGAGCCGTGCCGCCTCCCGGATCTTCTCCGACTTCACCCCGGTGACCCGGGCGGCCCCGGTCAGGGTGAAGTCACGGTCGCTCCGGAGGTACTCCAGGAGTTCCTCCCTGGTGCGCCCGAACTTGACGCGTCGCCAATGGCCCTCCGCGTCCAGCTCCCGCCGGCTGGCCGTGTTCGCCCTGACGAACTCATGGTCCTCCCATCCGTGCTCGAGGATGTACAGGACAATTGCGTTGAACAGGCAGGTGTCGGTTCCCGGATTGATCTGGAGGTGTATCCCGCCGTTCTCCTCCGCGTAGGCGGCCGTGAAGGTCCGGCGGGGGTCCACCACGACCAGGGCGGCTCCTCCAGGGGACTGCCACTGGGTGAACCTGACCGTCTTCGTCTCGTAGGGATCGGTACCGGCGATCAGAATCACGTCAGCAGCCCGATCGTCGGCGAAGGCCGCCCCGAATGCGTCGATCCCGGCATCGCTCAGCCCCGGTACGTCATCGCCCTCCGCCGGGGCGTGGTGAGGGGACCAGTTCGGCGTGGCGATAGCTCCGAGGGCCAGCTTGCTGGCTGCATAGGTGTTCTCAAAGAATTGGTAGGAGTAGATCTTCATGCCCCATGCCAGCTCACCGTGTTGCTGGATCACGTGGCGGGATACGTCGGCCACGAGGTCCAGGGCGACATCCCATGGAATAGGGACCAGGACCCCGTCCACGCGCAGTTGCGGGGTGGTGAGCCGATCGGACGTCGGGCCATCGGACCTGTACAGCTTCTTGGCCAGTGCCCCACCACGTACCGAGTGCCCGCCACCCACGTTGACCACGGTGGCGTCAGGATCGGGGATCACGACGCAGTTGCGCAGCGCCCCGTCCACGCGGACCACGGTGTGCATGTTCTCGGAGATCCAGCCTCCGGCCAGCGGTCCCACCGGAAAGTCCCGACCCAACGCGTTGTCGGCCGCTTCCGGCCCGCCATCGCTACCGATCGGCCAGGTGAACACCTTGTAGCCGCAGGCCACCGGACAGTATTCGCAGCAGGTGGTGTGCTCGGTCGATCCGACGGGCGGGATCAGCGTCCTCGCCTGATCCGATGAGAACCCCCCGGTCGACGGGGCGGCGACGTTGGTCATGTGGACTCCAACACCCGGACGGCCACGCCGTGCAGCGGGTCGGAGTGGCCGTAGATCGGACGACGTAGGCCGACAGCCACTACGCCATCGCCGTCAAGTCGCAGCAGGACCCTCGGAAGGTGCTGTGTCGCCTGCCCGAAGGCGGGCATCCCATCCTTCCCCAGATCGAAGGTGGTGAAGTGGCAGGGGCAGGGCCCCAGGGTGCCCGTTGCCGGTGAGAACTCCTGAATGGGGCACCCCATGTGGGTGCAGTGCGTGGAGAAGGCCACGACGTCACGATCCGGCCCGGCACCGTGGTCGACCGGCCAACCCATCTTCACCAGCATGTTGGCCTGGCCCTCGGACGGATAGCTGAACCAGACGGGTTCGCCCTCCACCAACGAGCCCTGGTCGGTGATGACGACATCGGGGAAGCGGGCCACGACCGCTATGACCGAACCGGAGCGATCGCGCTCCCAGGCCAGGCCCACTGGGAGGACCACACCTCCACCGAGTGCAGCTCCCACGGCTGCTCCCGCTGCCACGAACTCGCGCCGGGTCATTGCCATCTCGTCTCCGAATCCATCGCCGCCTTCTGCTCCTGAGAACGTACGGACGGCCTCGCCGGCTGGGCAGGGACCAACGTCCCTGATCGGTCCATGGGGTGCAATCGCGGGACCTTCGTCCCTGCTCCCGATCGACATTGCTCCCTACCTTGGACCCATGGACAACGGGAGCGAGAAGCGGCAGACCCGCAAGCTGGGGCCACCGGGTCGTCTCCCATGGGAACTCAGCGCATCCACCGGCGTCGTCGTGTTCGGCCTGGTCATCACCGTCGGGTTCTCGTTGATGGCCCTGCTCGGCCGCGATCCCTCGCCGGCCGAAGCCGAATCCGATCCCGGTGTGGTCGTGGCGAGGGAGTTCTCGTTCACCCCGGAACGGATCCAGTCCGGGAGGGCTGTGGCGCTGACCCTCCGGAACAGCGGCGCCACGTATCACGACCTGTGGATCGAAGGGGTGGACGGATTTTCGCTGTCCTCCCACCCCGGCAGGGAAGACAGCGGAACGGTCCAACTGGAGCCCGGTCGCTACACCATCTACTGCAGCATCCCCGGACATCGCGAGGCCGGCATGGTCGCCGAGCTCCTCGTGGGTTGAGAAAGGACACAGAACCGTGCACCACAGACTCCGTTACAGGAGACGAATACAGCCACCGCGATTCAGCCGATGGCGAAGCGACCCGCGGGTCCTCGTAGAGGAATCAGACGGAGCCACCCGCGAGTCGTTCCTCCGGGTCCTCGAGCAGGCCGGATTCGAGGCCGTCGGCTGCGGCGGACCGGACGAGAACTCCGGCTCGCGCTGCGCCCTGTCAGGTCCGGCCGGTTGTGCGGCCGCGGCGGACGCCGACGTGGTCTTCTTCTCCCTACGCCTCTCCGACCCGGTGAACCAGGAGGTGCTGCGAGCGCTGAAGCGTCGTTACCCGCATACACCGATCGTCGTCGAGATCCCAAAGCCGAAGGAGCTCGCCCATCACGACCTCCTGATAGGCACCCACCCCGTCTACTCGCCGATCACGCGACGGACCCTGGCCAGGTCGGTCAGGGAAGCCTGGGCGAGCTCCGTCCGGGCGGCGGGCTGAACGGCGGATCGCCAATGCCCGGTGCCTCCTGATCGCGGCACCGCTGGCTGTGGCAGGCGTCTGGCTCGAACCCGGAGACCCGTTGTCCCCCCGCCAAGTCCCCGGTACCGGGCCGGACGCCAGGTTGGATCCTCAACCGGTTCCCCATGAGAACGTCAGCTTCTCCATCTTCAGGATCGAGAACACCTCGGTCGAGACCACGCCCTCGATGGGGCGGATCCGGTCGTTCACAAGCGCCAGGAGGACTGCGTTGTCCTCGCAGAGCACCTCAGCCAGGACGTCGAAGCGACCGGCGGTGATCAGCACGTACTCGGCCTCGACCAGCTCCGCCACCGCCGCGGCGACAACCCGGACGTCGCCGACCACCGTGATGCCGACCATGGCCTGCGTGCTCAGGCCCAGGCTGAGCGGGTCCGTGACGGCCACGATCTGCATGACACCCCGCTCGGTGAGGCGGTTGACCCGCTGGCGAGCTGCTGCCTGCGACAGGCCCACCCTGGGGCCCAGCTCGGCATACGACATGCGGCCGTCCACCTGCAGTTCTGAGATGATCGCCCGGTCCACGTCGTCCAGCGGGAAGACCTCGCTACGGTCCGCACCCGTCGCTCCCACCAGCTTGTTCACATTCCCACCTCCGCCATGGCCTCGGTGAGGGCCTGCCGGAGCTTCGAGGTGATCTCGGCGAACTCGTCCGGTCCGGCGATGAGCGGCGGCGAGAGCTGGATGACCGGCTCGCCCCTGTCGTCGGCCCGGCAGATGAGGCCCAGTTCCAGCAGCCGGTTCGAGAGGAACCCTCGCAGCAGGTGCTCGCGGTCCTCGTCGCTGAACGACAGCCGGTCGGTCCGGTCCTTCACCAGCTCGATGCCGTAGAAGTAGCCGGCGCCCCTGATGTCGCCGACGATGGGCAGGTCGGCCAGGTCGTCCAGGGCGGCTCGGAAGGCCGGCTCGTTGGTCCGGACGTGTTCGAGGATCTTCTCGTCCTCGAAGATCTGCAGGTTGGCCAGCGCCACCGCACAGCTCACCGGGTGGCCGGCGAAGGTGATGCCGTGCAGGAACGACTCGCCGGTACCCACGAACGGCTCGGCCACCTTGTCGCTGACCAGCATGGCGCCCAACGGCGCGTAGCCGGAGGTGAGCCCCTTGGCGCAGGTGATCATGTCCGGCTGGTATCCGTAACGCTCGCACCCGAACATGTACCCGAGCCGGCCGAAGGCGCAGATCACCTCGTCGGAGACGAGCAGCACGCCGTAGCGATCGCAGATCTCGCGCACCCGCGCCCAGTAGCCGGGTGGCGGGGTGAAGCAGCCTCCGGCGTTCTGGACCGGCTCCAGGAAGACGGCGGCGATCGTCTCGGGACCCTCCCGGAGGATGGCCTCCTCGATCGCGTCGGCGGCATGCAGCGTGCAGTGGGGGTCGTCCTGACACGTCGGACACCGGTAGTGGTTCGTCTCGGGCACCTTGACCGCGCCGGGGACCAGCGGCTCGAACACGGCCTTGATGGAGTCCAGGCCGGTGATGGACAGGGCGCCCATGGTGGTGCCGTGGTAGGCGAGGTTGCGGCTTATGACCTTGACCCGGTCGGGCTGGCCCTTCAGCTTGAAGTACTGGCGTGCCAGCTTCCACGCCGACTCGACGGCCTCGGAACCGCCGGTGGTGAAGAACACCCGGTTCAGGTCGCCGGGGGCCAGCTCGGCCAGCTTCGCCGCCAGCTCGATGGCCTTCGGGTGTCCGTAGGTCCAGATCGGAAAGTAGCCGAGCGTCGCCGCCTGGTCGCCGGCAGCGCGGGCCAGCTCGGGGCGTCCGTGGCCCAACTGGCTCACGAAGAGGCCGGCGAGGCCGTCCAGGTAGCGGTTCCCCTCTACGTCCCAGACGTGGCAACCCTGACCGCGTTCGATGACGCGGGTGCCGTCAATGTTGTTCTTGAGGACCGAGAAGTGGCCCCAGAGGTGCCTCTCGGCCAGTTCCGCCAACCGCCTGTGTTCGCTCATCGCCTGCTCTCCACATCGTGTGTTCGGGCCTGACCGGCTGGCGCCGTCAGCTGCCCGGGGTTCGTCCGCCCGGGGGTGGGGCGGGGGCGCCATGCGCCCCCGCCCCACCGGCCCGGAAGGGAGGCGGTTCTAGCCGCGTGCCCTTGTGAGGGCGTCGGTGAACTGGATCTCGAAGTCACCGGTGTCCTCGATGAACTCGAGGCGCTTCATGGTCTCCGCCGACGGGTAGATGATCTGGTTGTCCAGAACCTCCTGGTCGATGAACTCCTCGGCGGCGCCGTTCGGGCTGGCGTACCAGTTGAAGTTCGTCAGCTGGGCGCCGTTGTGGGCGTCCAACAGGAAGTTCATGAAGGCGAACGCAGTGCACGGATGCGGCGCGTCCACCAGGACGGCCATGCCGTCAACCCAGATGGTTCCCCCCTCGTCGGGCACGAAGTAGGTGTACTCGCTCTCACCCTCCTCGAAGTCCCACAGGAAGTTGCCGCTGTAGCCGTGGCCGACGATGGTCTCTCCGCTGACGATCAGCTCGCTGTACTGATCGGAGTCGAACGCAGCGACCCGGCTGACGGCATCGGCGATGACCGCCTCGGCCTCGGCCAGCTCATCGGCTGACGTCGAGTTCAACGAGTAGCCCAGGTACTTGAGGGCGGCGCCCACGGTCTCCCGGGGGTCGTCCAGCAGGGTGATGGCACCGTCCAGTCCGTACTCCTCGGCCAGGTCGGCGTCGAACAGGAGGCCCCAGGTCTGTGGCACGTCACCGGTCACCCCGAGGTCGACGCCCACGCCGGTGGTGCCCCACTGGTAGGCCGACGTATAGGCGCTGCCCGGATCGAAGGGCGGATCGGAGAACTTGTCCGAGATGTTGGACCGGTTGGGAACCGCCGCAACCTGCACCGGCTGGATCATCGCCTCCGAAATGAGGATCGAGATCATGTAGTCGGACGGGATGATCATGTCGTAGCCGGATCCGCCGTGCTCGACCTTGGCGAACATCTCCTCGTTGGACGGGTAGAAGTCCTCGATGACCGAGACCCCGAACTCGTCCTGGAACGCCGTGATCAGGTCGGGGTCCATGTACTCAGACCAGTTGAAGAACGCCAGGTCACCGTCGGTCTCACCGAAGGCGCACTGCTTGAAGGCCGAGGCCTCATCCTCATCGCTGCCGCATCCGACGGCCACGATGCTGATCACCCCCAGTAGGGCAAACGCTCGCATCCACTTTCTCATATCTTTCACCTTTCCTCCCTCCCCGAGCCTGTTGCCCGGGAGAACACCAGCGACGCCAGCACGAGGCTGATCGACGCCGTCAACATCACGACCGACACGGAGTTCACGAGTGGGCTGACGCCCTTTCTCAACATGCCGAACACGTACACCGAGATCGGGGTGGCGCCCACGGCTGCCACGAAGCTGGAAACGACCACGTCGTCCAACGAGATGGTTATCGCCAGCAGGGCGCCACCGATCACGCCCGGCATGATCTGCGGAAGCGTGACCCGCCGGAATGCCTGCCAGCGGTTGGCGTAGAGGTCGGCCGCCGCCTCCTCCATGGATGCGTCCAGGTTGGCGAGGCGGGCCCGTACGACCACCGAGACGAACGAGATGTTGAAGGCCACATGGCTGAAGACCAGTTTCTCGAGGCCGGACGAGAGGTCGACGCCGGGGATCACGTTGAACCACTCGGCCGTCTCGCCGAAGAAGACGAGCATCATCACGGCCATGGTGACGTCGGGGATGATGATCGGAAGGTAGAGAACGGCGTCGAAGGCCTTCTGGCCCCACCAGCGGAACCGTTCCAGGGCCAGGGCGCTGGCGGTGCCCAGCACCACGGCAATGACGGTTGAGAATAGGCAGACCTTGACCGACACCCAGATCGACTTCTGGACGTTGTCGTTGTCCAGGAATGCCTCGTACCAGCCGAAGGTGAAGCCCTTCCAGTTGCCGACCGCGTTGCTGTCGTTGAACGAGAAGATGAACAGGACCACGATCGGCGCGTAGAAGAAGATGAAGACGAGCAGCGAGTGGCCACGCAACCACCATCTGGAGAACCCCTGCGGTTCGGCGGTCGACCTGGCGACGCCCTTGCTCACAGGTTCTTCCCTCCGGACCGGAAGTACAGCAACGTGCCTAGCAGCATCACGCCCAGCACCACGACCGAGACGGCCGATCCGACCGGGCCGTTCCGAGCGGACAGGAACTGCAGCACGATGTAGCTACCCAGCAGGCCCTCCTTGTTGCCTCCCAGGATTGCCGGCGTGACGTAGGCCCCGAAGCTCGGCACGAACACGAGGATCGAGCCGGCCACCACGCCCGGCTTGGACAACGGCCAGACCACGCGCCGGAAGGCACCCCAGCCGTTGGCGTAGAGGTCACGGGCCCCTTCCACGAGGCTCCAGTCGATCCGCTCGATGGCCGCGTAGAGGGGCAGGACCATGAACGGCAGGTATCCGTAGACCAGCCCCAGGATCACCGCGTTGGTGGTGAACAGGATGCGGCCGTCGCTTAGACCGGTGGCCTGGACCATCTGCGTGACCAGCCCGTCGCTGTCCAGCAGGACCCTCCAGGCGTACGTTCGTATCAGGAAGTTGGACCAGAACGGGATCATGATCCCGACGAGAAGCAGGTTGCGGGTGACCGCGCTGCGCGTGGAGATGAAGTAGGCCAGCGGGTAGGCCAGCAGGATGCAGATGACCGTGGTGAGGGCTGCCACCCAGAGGGACCGCCACGCCACCGTGAGCACGATGTCGTCTCCCAGGCGGGCGTACGCGTTGAGGTTCCAGTCCCGGAGTTCCGTCCGGCCGGAGCGGGTCCGGGTGGCGAACGAGTAGGCGACGACTATCCCCAGGGGGATGACGAAGAAGACCAGCAGGTAGAGGATGGCCGGCAGGCCGAGAAGGAAACCCTGCCGGGCCTTCGCCCGTTCGGACTGGCGTTCCAGTCCCGGCGTGGCCACCTCGGATGGACCATCCACGCCCTGTGCCTCGTCCGGGGGAGCAGCGACGGACATCAGCCGGTGACCACCGCTGCGTGCCTGGGCTCGAACGACACGGTGACCTCGTCTCCGACGTCGCGCCGGTCCACCGCCAGGGTGGCGGGGCAGCGGACCTCGAGGTGCATCCAGTCGATGCCGACTCCGTAGACGATGGCGTTGCCCAGGTAGGTGACCGTCTCCACCCGACCCTCCAGGTGGTGGAGGCCTGCCGGTGCCTCGCCGCGACGATGCACCGTGAGGCGCTCCGGCCTGACGGTCACGGCCACGGCCTCACCCGTCGGACGGTCCGATGACAGGCGGAGGCGCTGGCCGTTGGCCAGGACCACCTCGTCGGCAGAGGCCACGGTCGCCGCCAGGAAGTTGCTCTGCCCGATGAAGTCGGCCACGAACCGGGTGGTGGGTCGCTCGTAGATGGCCTCCGGCGTGTCCACCTGGAGCAGGCGACCGTCGTGCATGACGCCGATCCGGTCACTCATCGTGACCGCCTCCTCCTGGTCGTGGGTCACGTAGACGAAGGTGATCCCGACCTCCCGTTGGAGGCTCTTCAGCTCATGCTGCATCTGCTGGCGGAGCTTCAGGTCGAGGGCACCCAGTGGCTCGTCCAACAGGAGGACCTCGGGCCTGTTCACGAGCGCCCTGGCGAGGGCGACACGTTGCTGCTGGCCTCCGGAGAGCTGCCCGGGCTTGCGATGGGCCATGCTGCCCATCTCCACGAGCTGGATGGCCCAGTCGATCAGCTCGGCCCGCTCGCCGGCCGGGACCTTGCGCATCTCCAGCCCGAACCCGATGTTCTTCGCCACCGTCATGTGGGGGAAGAGGGCGTAGTTCTGGAACACCGTGTTGACGGGTCGCTTGTTGGGCGGACGGAGCCCCATCTCCTCGCCGTGGATCCGGATGGAACCGGCGGTCGGGAGCTCCAGGCCGGCGATCATCCGGAGGGTGGTCGTCTTGCCGCAGCCCGATGGGCCCAGCAACGAGAAGAACTCGCCGTCGGCGATCGTGAGGTCGAGGTTGTCCACCGCCGTGACCTCGGTCCCCGACCGGTCACCGAATCGCTTGACGACGCCCTGTAGCTCCACCGCCGTTCGCGGTCCATCCGTGGTGTCATGCATCGACCCAGCTCCTCCCCATGCTTCGTCGACTCCCCCTCCCGGAGGGGCTACCCTCCAGAACGTGCCTGATGCTACTGATTCCGTCGTGCTGATGCCAGCGATACGACGGATTCAGTCTCTTTTGTCTATTTCAACGATGTTTTCCGTCGTTGTGCACCTCCGGCCAGCGAGCACATCATGAACGCCGAGGCGATCGGGGCGCGGGCACTTGCCGAAGCCCGACCGGAGGTGTTCTGGTTGGATCGACCCGAGCGACCGGAACCGTCTCCGTGCCTGGACACCCATCTGGACGCCGACCTCGTCGTCGTGGGGGGTGGCTTCACCGGGCTCTGGACGGCGCTGACCGCCGCAGAGGCCGACCCTGGCAGATCGATCGTCGTGTTGGAGGCCGACACCATCGCCTTCGGCGCGTCAGGACGCAACGGTGGATTCTGTGAGGCCTCCCTCACCCACGGACTCGAGAACGGCGTCGCCCACTGGCCCGACGAGGTCGACACGCTCCTACGCCTCGGCGATGGGAACCTGCAGGGACTCCTGGACGTCATCTCCCGCCACGGCATCGACTGCTCACCGGAACCGACAGGTGCTCTGAACGTGGCAGTCGCCCCATGGCAGGCCGACTCCCTGGCCGACAGCGCCACACTCCACGAGGCACACGGCATGTCCGTGACCCTGCTGGATGCCGCGTCCACCCGCTCCCAGGTGAACTCGCCCACCTACCTGGGCGGGATCTGGCACCACGACGGCGTGGTGATGCTGGACCCGGCAAGGTTGGCCTGGGGCCTGCGACGCGCTGCCGAATCGCTCGGGGTGCGGTTCTTCGAGAACACGCCGGCGCGATCCATCGAAACCGTAGGAGGAGGCGGGACGACCGGCGTACGGATCCGGACAGACGCCGGTTCGGTGGCCGCCAGCCGTGCGGTGGTGGCCACGAACGCCTTCCACCCCCCGATCCGTCGCATCCGCCGCTACATCGCACCCGTGTACGACCACGTGCTGGTCACCGAGCCCCTCTCGGCCGACCAGATGGCCGGCATCGGATGGTCGAACCGCCAGGGCCTCTCCGACATGGGGAGCCAGTTCCACTACTACCGCCTCACCTCCGATGACCGGATCCTGTGGGGCGGCTGGGACGCCCTCTACCACTTCGGCAACCGGGTCGGTGCAGCCGTCGAGCAGAGTCCGGGAACCTCCCGGATGCTGGCCACCCACTTCTTCGAGACGTTCCCCCAGTTGGAGGGCCTCTCGTTCACCCACAGGTGGGGTGGGCCCATCGCCACCACCAGTCGATTCACCTGCGCCTGGGGCACCAGCCACCGCGGGGTCGTCTCGTGGGCAGCCGGGTACACGGGCCTCGGGGTGGGCGCCAGCCGCTTCGGTGCGTGTGTCGCCCTGGACCTGGTCGATGGTCGCGTCACCGAACGGACCGAACTCGAGATGGTGCGCCGGTCGCCGTTTCCGTTCCCGCCCGAGCCGCTGCGCTGGCCGGCGATCCAGGTCACACGCCGGGCCATCCAGCGATCCGACCGGCGGGGTGGGCGACGCGGACCATGGCTGGCCCTGCTGGACAGGTTCGGCATCGGCTTCGACAGCTGACGGGACCTAGGTTCTCCGCCATGCACCCCCGATCGGATGGAGCGGCGGCCGACGCCTCCGAGGATCCCCGGTACCGGATGGTGTCGCTCTGGCATGACACGGTGCCGGGCTCGTTCGCCCCCCGCCCGGCCCTGCCCGGCGACCGGGACGCCGACGTGGCCATCGTGGGCGCCGGCTACACCGGGCTGTGGACCGCGTACCACCTCCTCCGCCTGGACCCGACGATCCGGGTGGTGGTCCTGGAACGCAAGGTCGCCGGCTACGGCGCCTCGGGTCGCAACGGTGGATGGGCCCTGGGCGAGTACAGCATCAGCCCCATGGACTGGGCGGCCCGGGCCGGCACCGCCGCAGCCCTCCGCCAGATGCGGGCCCTGTACGACGCCATCGACGACATAGGGCGGGTGGCCGACGCCGAGGGGATCGACTGCGACTACGCCAAGGGCGGCTGGATCGACCTGGCCCGCAGCTCCGTCCAGGCCGACCGGATATCGGCCGGGGTACGGGCACGACACGACCTGGGCCTGTCTGCCGACGACGTCCGCTGGGTGGACGCCGACGAGGCCCGCCGGTTCTGCAACGCCACGGACGTGGTGGGCGGCTGGTTCAACGCGCACGTCGCCGCCATCCACCCCTGCCGGTTGGTCCGTGGCCTGGCCGAAGCCGTGGAGCGGCTCGGCGGGACCATCCACGAGGAGACAGCCGTCCTCTCCATCGAACCGGTGGACGGTTCCGGATCGGCCCGGGTGGTCACCGACAGGGGAACGGTCCGAGCCGGGGTCGTCGTACGTGCAACCGAGGGCTACACCCGGGACCTGGCAGGTCACCGCCGGACCATCGCCCCCGTCTACTCCATGATGGTTGCCACCGAGCCACTGTCGGCTGACGTCTGGGAGGAGATCGGCCTGACCGGTCGCCCCACCTTCGGCGACGGTCGAAACCTCATCATCTACGGCCAGCGGACCGCCGATGGCCGCCTCGCCGTCGGAGGTCGTGGAGCCCCGTACCGGTTCGGCTCGAAGCTGGTTTCCACCACCGGCGCGCACCAACCGATCCACGACGCGGTGGAAGCCACCATCCGACAGATGTTCCCCGTGGTCGGCGACGCCGCGATCACCCACCGGTGGGGTGGCGTGCTGGGCCTCTCCAGGGACTGGACGCCGTCGGTCGGCCTGGACAGGGCTACCGGCATGGCGTGGGGAGGCGGCTACGTGGGCGACGGCGTGGCCACCGCCAAGCTGGCCGGCCAGACCATCGCCGAGCTGGTCACCGGGACCGAGAGCGAACGCACCGACCTGCCGTGGGTGGACCACCTGACCCGGAAGTGGGAGCCCGAGCCGTTCCGCTGGATCGGCATCAACGCCGGCCTCCGCCTGGCGGCCAGTGCGGACCGGGCTGAAGCCAGGACCGGTAGAGCGACCCGCCGGATCGACTGGTTGAACCGCCTCCTGCGACGTTCCTGAGCGTCGCCCATCGCGCACCGGGGGCGAAGGCGTGGAAGCATCGGGTGGTGCCGTACTTCCCCAGGCAGACGGTGGTCGTCGTGCTCCTCGTGGTGCTCGGCTCCGCCTGTGGCCCCGGCGCTGGCACGGGCGCCACGGGTGCCACGCCGATAACCGCCGCCACGACGGCTCCCGCCAGCACGGCCACGCCGACCCCCGCCTCCACGATCACGACGATGGAGGTTGCGCCCACCACCCCCGCTCCGACGGAGGCGGCCACCTGGCCGGAGTCGGTCCTCGCCATTCCGAGAGTGGTGGACGACCCGCACCGGGAGGGCTACGACCGCGACGACTGGGGCCGCTGGTCGGATGACGACGGTGACTGCCTGAACACCCGCCACGAGGTGCTCATGGCCGAGGCGACCGCCTCACCGTTCCTACGCGACGACGGCTGCCTCGTGACCGGCGGACGCTGGTTGGCCGCCTTCACCGGCACCGTCGTGGAGGATCCCCGTTCCCTCGACGTCGACCACTTCGTCCCGCTGGCAAACGCCCACCGGTCCGGCGGCTGGGCCTGGGACCGTGACACGAAGCGTCGCTACTCCAACGACATGTCCGATCCCCGCCACCTCATCGCCGTGACCGCCTCGGCCAACCGCTCCAAGGGCGACAGCGGCCCCGAGGACTGGACGCCACGGGAATACGCCGGACCGGATGCCATGACCGACTGCGTGTACGCCGACACATGGCTCGACATCAAGGTCCGGTGGGTGCTCAGCGTCACCTCTGCCGAGTTGGTGGCGCTCACCCGGATGCTCGCCACCTGCGACGGCGACCCCGATTCGCAGATCGCACCCGGGATGACCATCAGCCTCGGTGAACCCATCGACCTGGGCGAACCCATCGACCTGGGCGGGTCGGAGAACGGCGACGACCCACCGAATCCCGGCGACGTCAGGAACTGCGGAGACTTCGACGACTACGCGGCAGCCAAGGCCTGGTTCGACACCTATGCAGATGCCTACGGCGATGTGGCACACCTTGACGGCGACAACGACGGCGAGCCGTGCGAATCACTACCCGGAGGTCCCTGAACCTGGAACCGGCGATCACGCCGGGAGGCCGGGCCGGATGCTCCCACCCGGCAACCGAGCCGAGCCCGCGGCAGTTCCATTACCGACGCCTAGATACCGGCGGCTGTGAGTGCCCTGGCGGTCAGGACCCGCGCCAGGTGCTCCCTGTAGGGCCCGTCGGCCTGGTTGTCGGTCGGTGGTTCGGTGCCGTCCGCGGCGCTCGCCGCAGCGTCCGTCGCCGAGGCTCCACCTGCCAGGGCCGCCTCCACCGCCGTGGCCCGTATGGGTGTGGAGGCCATGTTCACCAGCGACACGCCGGCGCCACCCTCGGCCACCACCACCCCGACGATGGCCCAGTCCTGGGCCCGCCGGTTGAACTTCTGGTACGACCATCCACCGGTCGAGACCGGCACGCGCACCTCGGTCAGCACCTCGTCGACTGCCAGCACAGACTCCAGGAAGCCGGTGAAGAAGTCGGTCGCCGCGACCTCGCGCGTGCCACCGGGGCCGGCTACCACCAGCGTCCCTCCGAGGGCCAGCACAGCCGCCGGCAGGTCCGACGCCGGATCGGCGTGGGCCAGCGAGCCACCCAGGGTGCCCCGGTGGCGCACCGCCGGATCGCCCACCAGCGAGGCCACGTGGGCCAGCAGCGGACACGCCGCCGCCAGCTCCGCCGAGTGCTCCAGCGTGCTGTGGGTGGTCAGGGCGCCGATCGAGACCGTGTCGCCCTCCACCGAGATGCCGACCAGGTCGGTCGCCCGGCCCACGTCCACCAGCACGGTGGGCGTGGCCAGTCGGAGCCTCATGAGCGGCACCAGGGACTGACCACCGGCCAACAGCTTGGCCTCGTCGCCATGCTCGACGAGCGCCGCGATCGCGGCCTCGGCCGAGTCGGCCCTGACGTAGTCCACCGCCGCCGGGATCATGACGAGCCTCCCGCCGCCTCGATGGCTCGTCTCACGGTCATCGGTGACGCCGGCATCCTCACGTCCGTGATGCCCATGGGCCGCAGGGCATCCACAACGGCGTTCATCACGGCCGGGGTTGAGGCGATGGTCCCCGCCTCGCCGACGCCCTTCACGCCCATCGGGTTGGTGGGCGAGGGCGTCACCGTGTGGTCCAGCTTCATGTCGATGCACTCGGCGGCGGAGGGAACCAGGTAGTCGGCCAGGTTGGCCGACCGGAGCTGCCCGTCGGCATCGTAGATGGCCTCCTCCCAGAGGGCCTGGGCCACGCCCTGGACGATGCCGCCATGCAGCTGGCCCTCCACGATCATCGGGTTGATCTGGTTGCCGCAGTCGTCCACGGCCGCATAGTCGATCAGCTCGACGGCGCCAGTCTCCTCGTCCACCTCGACCACCGCGATGTGGGTTCCGAACGGAAACACGAAGTTCCCCGGGTCCCAGGTGACCTGGGCCTCCAGGTTGGGCTCCATGCCGTCGGGAAGGTCGTGGGCGGTGAAGGCGCCGAACGCCACGGCGGCCAGCGGGACCTCCTTGTCCGGGCTGCCCTTCACCGTGAAGGTGCCACCGGCGAAGTCCAGGTCGTCGGCGTTGGCCTCCAGCATGTGGGCCGCGATGGCCCGGGCCTTGTGGATGACCTTCTCGGTGGCCATCCAGAGCGCCGTCCCTCCCACCGACAGCGACCGGGACCCGTAGGTGTCCATCCCCAGCGGGCTGATCGCCGTATCGGAGTGCAGCACCTCGACGTCGTCGGGGTCCACCCCCAGCTGGTCGGCCACGATCATCGACCAGGAGGTCTCATGGCCCTGGCCGTGGGGCGTGGCACCCGTCACCACCTGGACCTTGCAGGTCGGCAGGATCCGGACGGTGGCCGACTCCCAGCCGCCGGCGCCGTAGTTGAGGGCGGCCAGCGTCCGGCTGGGGGCGAGACCGCACATCTCGACGTATGACGAGATGCCAAGTCCCAGGTGCATGGTCGACCCTGCGGCCCGGCGTTCGGCCTGCTCGGCCCGCCGGCCGTCCCAGTCCATGAGCTCCTTGGCCCGGTCCAGGGTCGGCTGGTAGTTGCCCGAGTCGAAGATCAGGCCGGCCGGGGAGTCGTACGGGAACTTCTCGGTCGGGATGAAGTTCCGGGACCTGATCTCGTCCTGGCCCACGCCGACGGCCACCGCCAGGGCGTCCATGGCACGTTCGATGGCGTAGGTGGCCTCCGGTCGACCGGCACCCCTGTAGGCGTCGGTCGGCGTCAGGTTGGTGAACACGCTCCGACAGGTGAACGAGTACACGGGCACGTCGTAGAGGCCGTGGTAGAGGAACGCCCCGAGCAGCGGAACGCCGGGGGCCACCAACTGCAGGTACGCCCCCATGTCGGCCAGGAGGGTGGCGCGCACGCCCGTCAGCTTCCCGTCGGCGTCGGCGGCCAACTCGATGGTCTGTCGCTGGGCCCGACCCTGGATGGTCGCCGTGGCGGCCTCCGTCCGGGTCTCGGTCCACCGCACCGGCACGCCGTGGCGGTTGGCCAGCGTCATGCAGACCAGCTCCTCGGCGTAGACGTTCAGCTTGCAGCCGAATCCACCGCCCACGCTCGGGGCCACGACCCGCAGCTTCTGCTCCGGCACGCCCAGGGTGAGGGCGGCCATCACCTTCAGCACGTGGGGTATCTGGGTAGACGAGTAGAGGGTCATGTCCCCGTTGTGCGGGGCCGGCACGACGGCCACGCCGCGGGTCTCCATCGGCGCGGGGATGAGCCGCTGGTGCACGTAGGTCTCGGTCACGTGATGGACGGCGTTCTCGAACGCGGCGGCGACGCCGTCGGGATCCGGCGTGAGCTCCCAGTCGTAGGCGACGTTGGTTCCGCAGTCCTCGTGGATGACCAACCTGTCGCTGGCGGCGTCCCGCACGTCGACCACGGCCTCCAGCGGCTCGTAGTCGACCACCACTCCCTCAACTCCGTCGGCAGCCGCGTAGCGCGATGTGGCCACGACCACGGCGACCCCATCACCTGCGAAGTTGGCCTTGCCCACGGCCAGGGGCAGGTGTGCAGGGTTCTTCATGTCGTCGGTGACCGGCCAGGCACAGGGCAGGGGTCCGGCCCAGTCGCCCTCCAGGTCGGCACCCGTGTAGACGGCGACCACGCCGTCGACTGCCAGCGCGGCCGAGGCGTCGATGGCGCCGATGCGGGCGTGGGCATACGGGCTGCGAACCAGCGCTATCCACAACGCGCCGGGGAGCTGCAGGTCGTCGATGAACCTGGATTCACCGGTCAGCAGGGCCGGGTCCTCCTTGCGGAGTCGGGGGGTGCCGACGATTCCGCCGACGAACGGGCTGATTGTGTCGGTCATCTCGAACCCCTCACTCGCTGGCGGCCAGGACGGCCCTGACGATGTTCTGGTAGCCGGTGCAGCGGCAGAGGTTGCCCTCCAGGCCAACCCGGACACCGGCCGCATCCAGGTCGTCGTACTCGTCGACCAACGACACGGCGGCCATGACCATTCCCGGGGTGCAGTAGCCGCACTGCAACGCATGGCACTCGTGGAAGGCCTGCTGCATGGGATGCAGGCCGTCGGCGGTGGCCAGCCCCTCGATCGTGGTCACCTCGGCGCCGTCCACCTGGGCCGCCAGCAGGGTGCACGACTTGGCCGATCGGCCATCCACCAGCACGGTGCACGCGCCACAGGAACTGGTGTCGCAACCGATGTTGGTGCCTGTCAGGCCCAGGTCATCGCGCAGGTAGTGCACCAGCAGCGTTCGCGGCTCGACGTCGGCGGAACGCCCGGTCCCGTTGACGATGACGGAGACCTCCATCTCCAACCCCCTCGTGTCCCCGAACGGGTCGTCGCACCGCCGTCGATGCGATCCCCCGATTCCGCCCGGATCCCCAATGATCGCGCATCCCCCGATCGCGCGCCACCGACGCGCCCTCGGCCGGGCCTGAAGCCGGTCAGGCCTGCAGGAGGTGCGCCACCAACTGGTCGGGCGGCGGGTTGGCGTAGGCCGTTCCGCCGACCACAACCGTGGGCACGATCTCGTTGCCGCCGTTCACCGATCGGACGAACTCGGCCGCCTCCGGTTCCTCCCAGATGTCGTGGAGTTCCGGGCGGATCCCGGCCGCCTCCAACGCCTCCAGGAGCCGTTGGCAGAAGCCGCAGAGTGGGCGCCAGTAGACGACGAGCCCTTCGGTGGTGGATTCGCTCACCTGGTAGGTCCTCCGGGTTCGAGTACGGCCACGATGGCCGCCGTGAGGTGGTCCACCAGTCGAGCACGATGGGACGACCCGAGCAGCACCGGGTTGTTCAACCCCTGGCCCATCACCACCAGTACGTCGGCCAGCTCC
>DUAC01000054.1 GCA_012961035.1 Acidimicrobiia bacterium | reverse complement strand
GCATGGAACACGGTGAAGTTGTTGGCCACGACCGCCTCGCCTGCAGCCATCGTGAAGTCCAGGGCCAGGCCCGGACTGTTGGCTGTCTCCTCGAGCACCCTGATGGCCTCGTGGTCGGTGTCCGTGAGAACGATCGACGGATCCTCGTCGGGGGCGATCTCGACGTACTCGCGGACGAAGCGGCCGCTGACAAGCCCGTCGCGCTCTGAGAACACGGGGATCCGGTGTGGGGTGATCGGGTCGTCGTCGGGTCCCTGCTCGCCGAACCTGTGGTAGCGGAAGCCACGGGCCAGCACGGCCAGCAGGTCGGGTCGCTCGCGCCGGATCTCCTCGAAGACCGAGAGGGAGCTCACGAACCGGCTGACCCCGCCCGAGGCCGCCGGCCGGATGCAGAGGAAGGACACCATGTCGCCCGGATCCGAATGCGGGGAGAGCTCCGACCTGTTCCGGTAGGCCCGGGCATGCGGGTCGGTGTCGGTCACGTTGACGACATGGCCGAGCCGCTCGCCCATCACGCTCTGCGACACGGCCCGCCCCAGGCGTAGCCCGACCCCCCAGAACATGAGCGCCATCTCGTCGACCGTGCACCTGTCCACCGGGAACCCCCGGAGCAGGACGATCCCGCGTCCGTGGAGTACCTCGGTTCGCACCTCCTCGACTAGGGCGGCCAAAGGACCCAGCGGCAGGTCGTCCGGTCCGGTCGTGACCGGATGCACCCCATCGGCGGCAAGTCGCCGAGCGGCTGATTCGAGATCCACCAGGTCGCCGTCGGGGATGTCCACGGCGATGGCGTCGGTGTCGGGGACGTCGGTCCTGTCCCAGAGGTTGGCCGACGGGATCGTCACGAGGTCGAGGGCCATGGCGCGCAACCTACGCGGTGACTGGAGCCGGTTCCGGTGTCCGACCGGCGGCGACGAGCAGCCCCAGGGCGATGGTGCCGTAGAAGAGGTATCCCACGGCCCAGGGCGTAGTGGAGGCTTCGATGCGCATGCCGACGAGGGCGGCCAGCAGCGAGGCTCCGGTGAGGGTCACCAGGCCCAGGATGCCTGCGGCAGTGCCCGCCACGTCACCCAGCGGTTCCAGGGCCCTGGACATGGCCACCGGGGTGACCAGGACCAGGAAGGTGTTGGAGGCCACCACGAGGCAGAACCACGTCCAGAAGCCCGGGGTCCCGCCGGCGGCGAGGGTGAGGGTGAGCAGCGTGGCGGCCAGGGCCACTGCCGTCGTGAGGACGAACAGCCCGACGCGGTGTGCACCCCACCGCCCGATGGCCGGGTTCACGCCGATGAAGCCCAGGGCCATGACGGCGGCGGACGCGGCGAACAGGACGGCGAACTGGTCGGCGCGCCCGTAGATGACGTCGAACACCTGCTGGGTGCTACCCAGGAAGATCAGGAAGGCCCCGTCGGCGAACAGGAGCGCTGACGCGTAGAGGACCGTGCGGCGACATGTGACGACGCGCCGGAAGGCGTCGATGGTGGGCCGCGCCCGGAGGGGTCGACGGTTCGCAGGGTCCAGCGTCTCCCCGAACCGGATGCTCCAGGACACGATGGCGGCGGCCAGCAGGAGGCCCGCGGCGTAGACCCAGCGCCAGGACGCCACCCTCAGGATCCCCTCGGCCACCAGCGGTGCGATCACCGGCCCGATCAGGAACACGGCTGCGATGGTGGACATCACGCGCGCCATCCGGTCGCCGGTGAAGAGGTCGCGGGCCATGGTCAGGTGCATCAGCGATGCCGCCGAGGCGCCCAGCCCCCAGACCAGGCGGCTGACAAGGAGGAACTCGAAGTCGGTGGCCAGCATCGACCCGGTGGCGCCGATGGCGTATACCGCCATGCCGAAGCGCAGGGTGGGTGCCCGTCCGAAGCGGTCGGCCACCGGTCCGTACACCACCTGGCCGGCGGCCATGCCCAGGAAGTAGACGGTGATGGCGAGGGTGATCCGGTTCGAACCGGGCGGCAGGCCCAGGTCGGGCCGCATCTCGTCGAAGGCGGGCAGGGTGGCGTCGATCCCGAAGGCCACCGACATGCCGATGAACGCCAGGAAGGCGATGACCTCCCACTCGTTGCGAGCCCGCCCTGCTGCCATCGGTGCAGTCTGGTGCATGGTCCCGATCGGGCCGGTGCCCGTTCCGGTGGCCTAGCGTCGCCACATGGGCCAGGTTCCTGTCGTAGACCTCTCGGCGCCGTCGGCGGCCTCGCTGGCTGCACTGGACGCGGCATGTTCCGACCACGGGTTCTTCCTGCTGGAGGGCCACGGGCTGGACGACCTGGTGGACCGCACGTGGGCCGCCACCCATCGCTTCTTCGCCGCCGGACCGGAGGTCAAGGAGCCGATTCGCCGGACTGCCGACCGGGCCCTGGGGTGGTACGACCGGGAGCTCACAAAGCGGACCCGGGACCACAAGGAGGTCTTCGACTTCATCGACCCCGACCTGGTGATGGACCGTCCGATGAACCGGTGGCCCGAGGGGCTGGACGGGTTCGAGGACACCATGCGGGACTTCTTCGGTGCCTTCGCCGCGCTGGCCGATCGAACCACCGGGCTGGTGCACGAGACCCTCGGCTTCGACCCGGAGACCATCGAGGCCTGTGCCGGTGCGCGGTCCACGAGCACCGTTCGGCTCAACCACTACACGGTGGGCGATCCGGTGCCGGAGGCCGAGCGGGCCGGCCTCAACGACCTGGGTCCCACGGCACTGGGTGCCCATACCGACCCGGGGGTCCTCACCCTGTTGCTACAGGACGACTGTGGCGGGCTGCAGGCCCAGGCCCGGGACGGAGGGTGGCTGGACGTCGAGCCCCGCCCGGGCACCGTGGTGGTGAACCTGGGCGACACCACCCAGGTGCGGACCAACGACCGGTACAGGGCGGCGGTCCACCGGGTGCTTCCCATGACGGCCTCCGACAGGTACTCCATCCCGCTCTTCTTCAACCCGCGTCGAGATGCCGTGGTCGAGCCGATCGGGGCCCTGGCGGACGGCGTCCCCGCATACCACCCGTTCACATGGCGGGAGTTCATAGCCGGTCGTACCGATGACAACTACGCCGACCTGGGGGTGGACGACATCCAGATCGACCGCTTCCGGGTGGCCTGACGTGCCCGGTCGGTAACCGACTGGTCCGGAACGGTCCGGGTCGGCGAGGATGGGGTGGTGGAGTTCAGGACGACCGATCAGTTGCAGGCCGGGCTGGTCGAGGTGGAGCGCTCGCCGCTCGACGACGGCACCCTGGACCTGATCGTCCGGCGCCCGGCCGTGGATGAACGCGAGGTCCTGGACGAGGCTGCACTGAGCGTCGTCGAGGGCATGGTGGGTGACACCTGGAACCAGCGGGGGAGCCGACGCACCGACGACGGTGGGCCCCACCCCGACATGCAGCTCAACATCATCAACAGCCGGTTCCTGGCCCTCATCGCCGGAGACCCGGAACGCATGGCGCTGGCCGGGGACCAGTTGGCCGTGGACCTCTCCCTCGGCTCCGATGACCTTCCACCCTGGTCCCGCCTGCGGATCGGCGACTCGGTCATCGAGGTGACCGACCAGCCCCACACCGGCTGCGCAAAGTTCACGAAGCGGTTCGGCCTGGATGTCTTCCATTTCCTGAAGACCGATGTCGGCCAGGCGATGAACCTGCGTGGGATAAACGCCCGGGTCGTCGTGCCGGGAACCATCCGGAGGGGTGATCGCATCACGGTGGAGCGACCGTCCGGCTGACCGGCGGAGGCCCGTAGTGGGCTGCCCACGTCCAGAGCCCGGTGTCCTCGTAGCCTCGCCCCATGCGCACGGCAATCGTCACCGGTTCGTCGAGCGGGATCGGCGAGGCCCTCTCGCTGGACCTGGCCCGATGGGGCTGGAGGGTCTTCGGATTCGACCTGACGGCCGTCGATTCGCCCATGACCTCCTCGGACCTGGCCGGGTTCGGAGGATCGGTCGAACCGATGGTCGTGGACGTCACCGACCGGCTGGCCGTGGAGGCGGCGGTGGCCCGCGTCCTGGCGGCCACCGGAGGCACGCTCGACGCAGTGGTGGCCAACGCCGGGATCCGCGAGGCCGGCGCCTTCGAGGAGACGCCCGCCGTCGACCTGAAGCGACTCTTCGACGTCAACCTGGGTGGTGCCATGCACCTCACCCGGGCTGCCCTACCGGCGCTGCGATCCACCCCGGACTCCCGGATCGTCATCGTGTCGTCGGTCGGTGGCCTCTCGGCCCTGCCGGGGCTGGCCGCATACTGCGGGTCCAAGTGGGCGCTGGAGGGATGGGCCGAGTCGCTCGCCCATGAGCTGTTCTCCCAGGGAGTGGGCGTGTCGGTGGTCGAACCGGCGTCGGTCCAGACCGGGCTGTGGGAAGCAGGGACGATCCACGGCGACCCGGACGGTCCGTACGCATCGGTCATACGGGCGTTGGAGGACGGGGACGACCGGGCCTGGGCGCGGGCACTGGATCCGCACAGCGTCTCGGCCACCATGGTCGCCATCGTGGAGGGCCGACGGGGCCTCCGGCACCCCATCGGCCTCAGTGCCCGTGCCCGGTTCCTGGCCAGGGGCGTGGTTCCCGCCGGCCTGCAGCGGCGGATCATCGGCCGCCTCACCCACCAGGACCCACCGGTCCGGTCGCCACGGAATCCCGATGGGGTGATCATGGTGACGGGCTGCTCCTCGGGTTTCGGCCTGCACACCGCCGTGGAACTGGCCCGTCGGGGTCGGCGGGTAGCCGCCACGATGCGCGACCTGGCGCGCCGTGGCCCATTGGACGCCGCTCTGGCCGAGGCGGGGGTGGCCGACCGGGTGGAGGTCCTGAGGCTGGACGTGACCGACCAGGCCTCCATAGACGAGGCGATGGCGGTGGCCGACTCCTGGGTTCGCCTGGCCGGCGACGTCGGCCGGCTGGTGGGGCTGGTCAACAACGCCGGCGTGCTGGCCGTCGGACCGTTCGAGGAGTTGCCCCCCGACGCCGTCGACCGGGTCCTGGACACCAACCTCCACGGCACCTTCGCAGTCACACGGGCTGTGCTGCCCCGTCTGCGTGGGCACGGTGGTCGCATCGTGTGCGTGACCAGCTCGAGTGGCCTGGGGGGCCTACCCACCTGGTCTGCCTATGCCGCCTCCAAGTGGGGGGTCGAGGGGTGGGCCGAGTCGCTGGCCTTCGAGGTCGGCCCCCACGGCATCGACGTGGTCCTCGTGGAGCCGGGCGCCTATCCGACCGGCATCTGGCGCGACGATTCCTGGCACGGTTCACCGGATGGTCCGTACGGCCCGCTGGTCGAGGCCATGTCTGCTGCCGACCGGCGGGCTGCCCAGGCCGGGGGTGATCCGGTGGCGGTCGCAAAGGTCGTGGCCCGGACCTTCGATGCACGGTGGCCCCCCACCCGCAGGCCGGTCGGGCGGGGCGCCTGGCTGCGTTGGGCCGCCAGGGGCGTCGTGCCGTTCGGCGTGCAGCGCAGGGCCGTGGCCCGCATCGTCGGCTGACCGGCCGGGGCGTCAGACTCGACTCCATGGACTTCGACCTTCCGCCGGACGACGATCCGCGACGCCTCGAGGTGCGTGCCTGGCTGGCCGCCAACCCGGAGCCGACAGGCCGCGAACTGCATGATGCCGGCTACGTGGTCCCCCACTGGCCGGCCCCCTACGGCATCGACGCCGATCCGATGCACCAGGTGATCATTGACGAGGAGCTGCGCCGGGCGGGTGTGAGGCGGCCCGCCAACCCGATCGGCATCGGCTGGGCGGCACCGACGATCGCCATGGCCGGGACAGTCGAGATGAAGGCCCGTTACCTGGATCCGATCTTCACCGGTGAGGAGTTCTGGTGCCAGATGTTCTCGGAGCCGGACGCCGGTTCGGACCTGGCCAACCTGGCCACCCGGGCGGTCCGTGACGGCGACGAGTACGTGGTGAACGGGTCAAAGATCTGGACCAGTGGCGGCCACAGGGCCGACTTCGGAATCCTCATAGCCCGAACCGATCCCGACGTGGCCAAGCACAAGGGGATCTCGTACTTCATCTGTCCGACCGACCTGCCGGGCATCACGATGTCGCCGATCGTCGACATGACCAGCGCCCACTCGTTCAACCAGGTCTTCTTCGACGACGTCCGCATCCCTGCCGGCCTGCTG
>DUAC01000053.1:482-6138 GCA_012961035.1 Acidimicrobiia bacterium | reverse complement strand
GGCCGGGCTCCACGAAGTCGGGCAGGACCACGTAGCCGTCGCGTCGCCAGGCCTCAGCCTCGTCGGTGCCCAGGATCGGCCCCGCCGCCGACATCATTCCTGGCCGCGTCTGTAGCGCAGCCCGATGGCTGCCGGCATACGGAGTCGGCTTCCTGCGAACACCAGCACCAGGAGGGTCGCCAGGTGCGGCGTGATCGGTGGCAGCTCGCCCATGACCTTGTCGGTCACCGAGTACCACCAGAGAAGCATGGCGGCGACCGCTGCCAACCCGAGGGCCGAGGTGGACCGGCGTTGCCACACCGCGCGAACCGCCAGGGCGACCACCACCACGCCGGCGAGGAGCAGCAGGGCGTGGACGGCGGTCCGGTCGCGGAGCTGCAGAGCATCGGCGAACCCGAAGAGCAGGGATCCCACCAGGGCTCCCACCGGCTGCCAGTTGCCGAAGATGACCGTGGCCAGCCCTATGAAGCCCCGACCCTGGGTCTGGGCCTCCCTGTAGATGCCGGTCTGCTCGATGACGATGAAGGCTCCACCGAATCCCGCCAGCCCGCCGCTCACCACCACCGCCAGGTACTTCATGCGGTACACGTTCACGCCGAGGCTGTCGGCGGCCACCGGGTGCTCGCCAGCGGCCCGTATCCGGAGCCCGACGCTCGTACGCCACAGCATCACGACCGATGCCGGCACCAGGGCCAGGGCCAGGAGGGTCGCCCACGAGACGTTGCTGGTGATGCCGGACAGCACGGCACAGAGGTCCGACACGAGGAACCAGCCCCGGTCGTCCACCCATCCCAGGAGGTCCGGCGTGGACCATCCGAAGAGGTCGCCACCCGAGAGGAACACCACGTCCACATCGCCAACCGACTCGACCCTCGGCGACTGGGTGATGCCACCACCGGACCGTTCGGCGAACACCTCGCGCGACAGGAACCGTGCCAGGGCCGGAGCCAGGATGTTGATGGCCACACCGGAGATGATGTGGTCCACGCCGAAGCTGACGGTGGCCACGGCATGCAGCAGGCCGCCGGCTGCGCCGCCGGCGATACCGATGACGATGCCCCACCAGGGACCGAACTCGAGGGCACCCCAGGCACCGAACCAGGTTCCCAGGATCATCATCCCCTCGAGGCCGATGTTGACCACCCCTGCCCGTTCAGCCCAGAGGCCTCCCAGGCCGGCCAGGAGGATCGGTACGGCCCGACGCAGCGTGGCCTCGGTGGTGCCGGCCGAGATGAGATCCGTGGTCTCGGGTCGGGCCAGCTCCTGGGTGATGGAGAGTGCCACCACGATGCCGAGTGCGGCGACGGTCCAGCGAAGGACCACCGAGTTCCGCAGGGAGCGGAGGTCGCGCAGGGCCGTCATGCCTCCAGCTCCTGCTTCGGACGGGTGGCCGCGGCCGCATCCCTGGCCTCCTGGGAGCGACGCACCCGGTTGACCACCTCGTAGGAGACGACGGCCGAGAGTACGACCACGCCCTGGAGGATCGACACGATCTCCCTCGGCGTGTCGCCGACCACGTCCAGGATGGGGGCGGCGGAGTCCAACCAGCCGAAGAGCAGTGCGCCGATCGCCACGCCGGCAGGGTGGTTGCGGCCCACGAGGGCGACGGCGATGCCGGTGAAGCCCAGGCCCCGGGTGAAGGCAAGGTCGTACTTGTAGCTGTTGCCCAGGACCTCCGGTAGCCCGATGAGGCCGGCCACGGCGCCGGAGAGGAGCATCGTGCGCATCACCATGGCCTTCGGGTCCACGCCGGAGGCCTCGGCGGCGAACGGGTTCAGCCCGGTGGCCCGCAGGTCGTAGCCGACCCGGGTGCGTGTCAGGAACAGGTGGAAGAGCACGCCGACGAGGACTGCGACCAGGATGAACCCCCAGAGCTCGCGTCCCCTGGTGATCTCCCGGGTGAACGTCTCGACGATGCCGTTCAGGTTGGGGAAGCGTCCGGACGGAGGGATTTCCGGCGTCTTCATGTTGAGGCTCGTGTCGGCATCGTCGATCAGCCAGTGGCGCAGCATGTAGCCGACGGCCGCCAGGGCGATCGCGTTCAACATGATCGTGGAGATCACCTCGTGCACGCCCCTGGTGACCTTCAGGTAGCCGGCCACGCCTGCGAACAGCGAACCCACGGTCATGGCCACGAGCATGATCAGCGCCACGTGCAGTGCAGCCGGCAGGTCGACGGCAGCGCCCACCGAGGCCGACAGCAGGGCGGCCAGCACGTACTGGCCCTCCACCCCGATGTTGAACAGGTTCATCCGGAATCCGATGGCCACCGCTATCCCGGCCAGGTACAGGGGCGTGGCCCGGTTGGCGGTCGTCACCAGCGTCTCCAGCCGGGTCCCGTAGGACAGCATCTCCAGCCACGCTTCGAGGGGGCTGGTTCCGGCGATCATCAGGACCACCGACGAGATGGCGACCGAGAACACGATGGCCCCCACCGGTGCCGCAGCGGCCATGAGGATCCGCCGGACGGTCATTCGTCGGCTCCTGTCATGTAGCCGCCCAGGATGCGGGGGGTAGTGGTGGCCGGATCCAGCTCGGCCACCACTCGTCCACGCAGCATGACCACGAGGCGGTCGGCCAGGCCGATCAACTCCTCCAGGTCGGCCGAGACCAGGAGCACCGACAGGCCGTCCCGGCGGGCGGTCCGAAGGTCCTCCCAGACCGCCGCCTGGGCACCGACGTCGATGCCACGGGTCGGGTGGGCGGCCACCAGCAGGCGTGGCGACGACGCCATCTCCCGGCCGACGACCAGCTTCTGCTGGTTGCCCCCCGACAGGGCACGTGCCGACGTGTCGATGCCCGGAGTCCTGACGTCGAAGTCCTCCACGATGCGGGTAGCGGCCGAGCGGGCGCCCGACCGGTCCAGGAACGGCCCCCGGGCGTACGGAGCCATCGTCTGGTGGCCCAGCATGGCGTTCTCCCAGAGCGGCGCGTCCAGCAGCAGGCCACGGCGCTGGCGGTCCTCGGGCACGTAGCCGATGCCGGCCTCGCGTCGCCGGCGAACCGGCCAACGCCCGATGTCCTCGCCGTCCAGCAGGAGTCGGCCACCGCTGATCTGACGCAACCCCAGGATCGCCTCGACCAGCTCGCCCTGGCCGTTGCCCTCCACGCCGGCCACGCCCACGATCTCGCCGCGCTGCACGTCCAGGCTCACCCGGTCCAACGTCGGCCGGTCGGCCCCGTCCACCACCGACAGGTCCCTCATGGACAGCGTGACGTGGTCGTCGGCGACACGGGGTTCGGTGGAAGGCGTCGGTAGTTCGGATCCGACCATGAGCTCCGCCAGCTCGTGGGCGGTCACGTCGGCCGGGTCGACTGTCGAGACGGTGCGACCGTGGCGGAGCACCGTGATGGTGTCTGCGATGGCCAGCACCTCCTCCAGCTTGTGGTCGATGAAGATGATCGTGTGTCCGCGGGCCTTCAACTCCCGTAGGTTCCGGAACAGCTCCTCGACCTCCTGGGGCACGAGCACGGCCGTGGGTTCGTCCAGGATCAGGACGCGTGCCCCCCGGTAGAGGACCTTGATGATCTCGACCCGCTGGCGTTCGCCGACCTCCAGCGTCTCGACCAGGTCGTCCGGGTGGATGTCCAGGCCGTAGGAGGCACCGAGGGCCTCCAGGTCCCGTCTGGCTGCCTTGCGGTCGATCAGCCCACGGCGGCGCGGCTCGGCGCCCAGCACCACGTTCTCCAGGACGGTGAGGTTGTCGGCCAGCATGAAGTGCTGGTGGACCATGCCGATGCCGTGCTCGATGGCCTCGGAGGGTGAGGAGAAGGCCACCTCGGCACCCCCGACCAGCATCCGCCCCTCGTCGGCGGACTGCATGCCGTAGAGGATCTTCATCAGCGTCGACTTGCCGGCGCCGTTCTCGCCCACCACGGCGTGGATCTCGCCCTCGGCCACCCGGAGGTTCACGTCGTCGTTTGCGACCACCCCCGGGAAGCGCTTGGTGATGCCTGAGAGCTCTACGGCCAGCGTGGTCACGATGTCGGCTGGTGGCTCAGTAGAGGATCTTGTCGAAGAACGCCCTGGTGCGCTCCTCTGCCGGGTTCGAGAACACTTCCTCGGGTGGTCCTATCTCGACGACCTCTCCCTCGTCGATGAAGAGCAGTCGGTCGGCGGCAGCGCGGGCGAAGCCCATCTCGTGGGTCACTACCACCATGGTCATGCCCTCGCCGGCCAGTTCCAGCATGACGTCCAGGACCTCCTTGACCATCTCGGGGTCGAGGGCCGAGGTGGGTTCGTCGAACAGCATCACCCGGGGTTCCATGGCCAGGGCGCGGGCTATGGCCACCCGCTGCTGTTGTCCGCCGGAGAGCTGCCGTGGGTAGGCGTCGGCCTTCTCGGGTATTCCCACCCGGGTGAGCTGGCGCATGGCCATCTCGGTGGCTTCGGACTTTGATCGACCCCGGACCTTGCGCTGGGCCAGGGTGATGTTCTGGATGACCGTCAGGTGGGGGAACAGGTTGAACTGCTGGAACACCATCCCCACCTCGGCCCGAACGTGGTCGATGTCGGTCGCCGTGTCCGTCAGCTCGAAGCCGTCGACGGTGACCGTGCCCGTGGTCGGGATTTCCAGCAGGTTGACGCAGCGCAGCACGGTGGACTTGCCCGAGCCGCTGGGGCCGACGATGACCAGCACCTCGCCCTCGGCCACGTCCAGGTCCAGGTCGCGTACTGCGTGGATGGTCTTGTCGAACGTCTTGGAGATGCCGCTCAGGCGGATCATCGGTTCTGGCTGCGTCGCGACGGTCTCGTCCATCAGCGTTCTCCCTTCCGGTCGCGGGTCATCCGCCGTTCCAGCATGCCGAGCAGCAGGGACAGGCCGAGGGTCAGGATCAGGTAGATGAAGGCCAATACGAAGTAGCCCTCCCGGAACTTGAAGGTGCTTGCCGAGAACTGGCGGGCCCGCTGGGTGATCTCCAGGGCGCCGAGCACCGAGAGCAGCGATGTGTCCTTCAGGATGGCTATGAAGTCGTTTCCGAGTGGTGGGATGATTGCCCGCATGGCCTGGGGGAGGACCACGGAATTCATCGTCTGTCGACGGTTGAGGCCCAGTGACCGGCCGGCCTCGGTCTGTCCGGGTGGGATCGACTGGATGCCGCCCCGGAATATCTCGGCCATGTATGCGCCGTAGATGACGGCAAGGGTGACGGTGGCGCGCATCTGGAATGAGAGCTTGAACTCCCAGCCGAACCACCGATCCAGTGGGCCGTTGATGGCCTTGGTGAGTTCCGGCACGAGGATCAGGGCCACGGTGAAGATGAGCGGCAGGATCGGGATGCCCCGCACGAACTCGATATAGGTGCGGGACAGGTTCCGGAACACCACGTTCCGTGACATCTGGCCCATGCCGACGATGAGGGCGATCACGAGGGCGATGGCGAACGCCTGGATCGTCGAGGTGATGGTCAACCCGAGGCCCGGGAGGATGCGCTCCCAGGCCAGTTCGTAGTTGTCGTTGGTCAGGATCTGCCAGCCCATCCAGCCCAGGACGCTGAGGATGATCAGCGACCACCAGGGGAATGTGTCCCACCAGGGGCGTTCGTCGGTCACCCGGCCGCGACGCGCCACACCGATCTGGCTCAAACTACGTCCCCCATCGCCTCTTCCCTGCAGCACTGCAAGACGCCAGATCCTACCGGGTCGTCTCGCCTC
>DUAC01000053.1:0-472 GCA_012961035.1 Acidimicrobiia bacterium | reverse complement strand
ATCTGACGCACGATCTCAGCCTGGATGTAACCAGACGCCCAGTTCGCACGACACATCGTCAACGCCACACCATCACCAGGCGTCAAGTCCCCCGCCACGACCACCGGAGTTGCCTCCGCTTCAGCGATCCAGCTGTCGACAGTGTCGGCGTTGTCGGCCATCCACGCCGAAGCCAGGTCGACGACATGCTGCTGGGAACCGTCACCATCGGTCTGGTCGACCTGCAGGAACGAGATGTCCAGGATCGACGGACGAATCAACGGGAACAGGTTCCTCAGGAACGGGTTCTCGTTAAGGCGATCCGTGCGCATCGACACCTGGATGTCGGCAGCCTCCCAACCCAACTGGCAGGGCTGGGTGCACATGTCGGCACCAAAGGCCGTGAAGCCCTCACCCTGCTGATGGTTCTCGCCACCGACCTTGCCCAACGGGTTCTGCGTACCGAGGACAGCCTCGACAGACAACCACAACA
>DUAC01000052.1:28437-35838 GCA_012961035.1 Acidimicrobiia bacterium | reverse complement strand
ACCGTGAATCGGACCTGTCGAGTCCCCATGAAGAACTTCCCCTCCGTCTGTCGAGCTGAGGCCCGACGCGCAATCGCATGTCGGCCAGTCGGCAGACGTGCCCAACATACACGCAATCTGACGATGTGTCAGAAATACCCCGGAACAGTCCCACGGGCATCTCTCCGTAGGCCAGGTCCCGACCCGCAATCCCTCGCAGACGGCTAGCGTTCCTGCCCATGCCACGCATGAAGATCCAGTTGACGAGCGCTCGGGACGATGGCGACTGGACGTGGCGCGCCCACGGCGCCCGGCAGCCGAAGGGATCCATAGGCCGGGACCTGGTGCCAGACGGAGCGGCGGTCGGCGACGTGCTGCGCGTCGAGGTTGACCAGTTCATGGACGGGATAGAGGTCACGTCGGTCCTCCGGGGCCAGGCCGAGCGAACCGGGGCTGAGAGCCTCGAGATCATCGGGTCGGGTCGCAACGAGCCGCTGGTGACCACCAAGCTGACCGGGCGACGTGGACGCCGTGGCGACGACGATCGCAGGGACGGCAGACGCGAGGGTGGTCGCGGCCAGCGACGTGACGGTGACAGGCGCCCACGGCGCGACGGGGAGGGTCGGGGTGACCGAGACCGCGGCCCCCGCTCTGCAGCCGACCGGAAGGACGGCGACCAGCGCAGGGGACGCGAGGACACCGGACGCGACGGTGACAGGCGTGGGGGCCGCAGCAGCCAGAGGAGCAGGACGGCGGCTACTGCCGACACCAAGGCCCGGGCCCGCCGTCTCCGACCTCGCCGCACCCACCGCAAGGCGGCCATCGCCGCCCTACCCGAGGACCAGCGGCGTCTGGCCCAGATCCTCGTCCGGGACGGCGTGCCCGGACTCAGGACCGCCATCGAGGCGCAGAACAAGGCGGCCGAGGCAGACGGCCAGCCCGGCATCCCAGCCGACCTCCTGTTGAAGTTGGCTGAACGGATCCATCCCGCCCTGAGGAGTGCCGACTGGCAGGACCGCGCAGAAGCCGCCCTCGCCGGAGTCGCCGATGTGGACCTCCGCGACCTGCGGTCCGTTGTCGTGGCTGCGGAATCGGCCTTCCGTACCGACGAGAACCGCGCACTCGCCGACCAGCTCAGAGAGGCACTCACGGCCCGCGTCGAGCGCGAGCAGCAGACCTGGCAGGCGGAGGTGGCCAGCGCCATCGAGGAGGACCGCGTCGTGCGGGCCCTGCGCCTCAGCTCCCGCCCTCCGAAGGCCGGCGCCCCCCTACCCGGACCCGTCCTGGACCGACTGGCGGCGATGGCCGATGCCAGCCTCACGAGCGAAACCGGACAGGACCGTTGGGCCACGGTGCTGGACGCGGTCGCCCTCTCCCCCGTCCACCTGCGGGTCGTCCCCGCTGGACTACCGACTGAGCCCGGCGACCAGCTCCTGGACGTGGTGAAGCGCGTCTCCATGAGCGTCCCGGCCATCGCCGCAGCGTTCGGCATAGAGCCGACCGCCCCTCCACGGGCCCGGCGCGGACGACCACGGGGCTGACGCCCGCTTCCGACCCGGGCACGACCCGTATGTAGGGTCCCCTTCCATGACGGTCGACTTCGAGGTCAGGGCTCGCATCGCGATCATCACGTTGAATCGTCCGGAGGCCCGCAACGCGGTCAGCCAGCAGCTCGCCGAGGACCTCGAGGCGGCTATCGACCGCCTCGAATCGGACGACGGGTTGTGGATCGGGATCCTGTGCGGCAACGGCCCCGCCTTCTGTGCTGGTGCGGACCTGAAGGCGATCGCCTCCGGTGAGGCCAGACTCACCACGAAGCGGGGGGGCTTTGCCGGCCTGGTCCGTCGAGCCAGGACGAAGCCCCTCATCGCCGCAGTGGAGGGCCCCGCTGTGGCCGGTGGGACCGAGATCGTGCTGTCCTGCGACCTGGTGGTTGCCAGCACCACGGCGCGCTTCGGTCTGCCGGAGGTGAAACGGTCCCTGGTTGCCAATGCCGGCGGCCTGTTCCGACTCCCCAGGGCCCTGCCACGCAATGTGGCGATGGAGCTCGCCCTGACCGGTGACGACCTCGACGCCGATTCCGCCTTCCGGCACGGTCTGGTGAACCGACTCGTCCAGCCCGGAGAGGCGCTGGGTGTGGCCATGGAACTTGCCGACGCCATCAACGCCAATGCCCCGCTGGCAGTACGCGCCTCGCGCAAGGTGGTGTTGGCCGCCCATCTCCTCGAGGACGAGGAGGCCTTCCAGATGGCAGCGGACGCCACCCGTGACGTGGTCGGAACCGAGGATTTTCGGGAGGGCCCCAGGGCCTTCGTGGAGAAGCGGGCTCCGCGTTGGACAGGACGCTGATCTCCGGCCGAACGGCAGGGGGCGCCCGCCTGTGGTCCCAGCCGGTGGTGGCGGTCAGTCCAGGGACAGCAGTGAGCCGGGGACCAGTCCCTGTTCGACCAGGAATGACGTCAGGCCGTCCACCAGTGGAAGGCCGTCCAGATCCGCCACGTCCACCCATGCCGCCTCGATGGCATCTGAACCGGGCACCGGTGGCGTCCCATCCAGGATCGTGACCCGGAAGTCGGCGATGACGAGGTGGCGGCCGACCGTCAGATGCTCGACCCAGCCAAGCATCTGACCACATACTCCAGCGAGGCCCGTCTCCTCCCGGAGCTCGCGTACCACCGCGGCGACCATTGCCTCACCGGCCTCCACACGTCCTCCCGGCACGGACCAGAGGCCCTTCCCGGGCTCGGTTCCACGGCGTACGAGGAGGATCCGATCGTCCTCGATGGCAATGGCACCCACGCAGAGTTCAGGTCGTCCGCCGCTCACCTCCGGTCCAGCCAACGGTGAACGATGATCGCCCTGGCGACCATTCCATGTGCCTCGAAGAAGTTCTTCGTGGAACGGTCACCGGGTAGCGCCACGGACTGGATGGCGACGGCACCCCTCCCGGACGCCTCCATGAGGAGTGCCTCCAGGATCACCTCGCCGACGCCAACCGACCGGGCGCCGGGATCCACGAATATCTCCTCGACGTTGGCCTGTGTGGAACCGTCCGACACGGTTCCCAGGGTCATGAGGCCGTAGCCGACGACCGTGCCGTCGATCGTTCCCACCAGCAGAACCGTCGCCTCATCGCCGAGTGCCGTTGCGATACGCGCACCCGGGTCGTTGCGCTGCGGGTCGAGCCGGACAGCGACGTCACCACCCTTCCGTTCGGGAAGTTCCGCTCTGGCCGCCGCCGCCAGGCCAATCAGGACGTCGAGGTCCCCACTTGAAGCCGGTCGAGCGGACTCCTCCATCAGGAAACCGGCATGCTCACCTGATGGGGCCGCCGCAATGGCCGCACTCACCGGTCTCGGCCACCGTCTTGGCCTGGATCAACAGGAAGCAGTGCGGACAGTGCAACTCGGTGTCCTGCCGCTCGACCGTCCCGCCGGTCGGAACCGGGGCCGGGGCGTCCCCTTCGTTCTCTTCGTCCTCTTCGTCCTCTTCATCCGCGGCTATCCGGTCCCGGAGGATCTCGTTCAGGTCGGCCTCGACCTCGTCCGGGTCGGGTTCGTCCTCGTCGTCCTCTTCGCCGGCGCCGGCAGGTCGCGCTCCGTCTTCGTCCTCATCGTCGTCGGAGCCCTCGTCGTCGGAGCCCTCGTCGTCGGACCCATCCGCATCCTCCGGTCCCGACTCATCCTCAACGAACCCGTCGCCGCCCTCGGCGAATTCCTCGCCGGCGTCGTCGGCTGTCTCCTCGTCGGATGTCTCTACGGTCACTTCTTCAGCCATCGGGTCCTCGGGCAATGCGGTCGGTTGGTCGCGGCGGGATCATAGACAGGATCAGCCGACCATCAACCCCCACCCCGGACAGAGCGCTTCCTCTCGGCCCGACGCTCGCCTTCGAGGCGTTCCAGATCAGCTTCGCCTGAATGGTCCACGAAGGACATCATCTCGGCAATTGCATGGTGCCCGGCCACATCGGATATCAGGTGGTGCATCTGCTGCGCCACCTTCCGGTACGAGGGATGGCCCTGGGGGGTGGAGCGGAGCTCCAGGACGTGCATGGCCTCACGGGCGTTCATGTGCATCAGGTAGCGGACCCGGTAGGCCAGCGACACCGCGTACGGGGCCTGGTCGGGGTAGGGCCCCCGGAGGGCCTCGTACAGGTCCCGTGAGCGTTCCATGGCGGCATCGAACCGGCCACCGACGCCAGCCTCGTCCACCTCCGGGGGCCGCACGTAGCCATGGTCCGTGGACAGCCTCTGCCAGTCCAGCGTCAGCATCCGATGCCGCTGCATGTCCCGGAAGGCGCCGTAGTCCGACAACACGTCGAACCGGTACGAGGGCCGCTCGAGCGCACGGCCGGGCCGGTGTCGGCGATTGCCCCGATCGCCCACGAACGCCCGCAGGATGGTGAGGCGCTCCTCGATGGACATCGCCCTGACCCTGGCCTCTACCTCACGATCGGAGCGGTTCGTCACCGGATAGAGGGCTGCGGCCACCAGCTTCACCTCGGCGTCCGGATCCCACTCGGTGAGGTCCACCACCGGCGAACCCGCTACCGCCTCCTCCGAAGGGAAGTACTCCTCGGCCAGGTCCTCCAACCGCTCCCTGACATCGGTGGCGTACCTGCCCACCTCCTCGCCCCTGTCCGGAAGGTCCACCCGCTTCAGGAAGGAGGGGATGACCTTCCGCAACTCGACGAGCATCAGCTCCGCGTAGGTGCGGGCCTCCGGAAGGGGGTGCGCACGCATGCGGACCAGGAGCGACTCGTAGGCCTGCCCGGTCCCGTAGATGCCGACGTTGGAGAGCGATGCCGCAGGTAGCACTCCCCTCACGGCATCGAAGGCCTTGGCGGCAATGGCCTGCCGATAGACGAAGTCCGAGTCGCCAGCCGACTTCGGGAGGGCCCTGCGGAAATGGTCGTTCATGTCGCGGACGAGGTCGGTGTAGACCTCGAAAAGCCGATCCATGTCCGAGATGTAGCGGGCACCGATGGGTGAAGCGAGGACGTCAGGGTCCCGGAAGTAGCGGTAGCGGCCGCCCAGCCGGGAGTCGTAGGCGATGTAGCGGGTGGACTGTTCCAGGTACGCCATCAGTCGGCCCCACTCCAGGACCTTGGTGAGGATGTTGGATGCCTGTTCGCAGGCCAGGTGAACCCCGCCCAGCTGGGCCACGCTGTCGTCGCCGTACTCGAAGAAGACCTTGTCGTAGAGTTCCTCGGCACGCCGCAGCCCGACCGTGGCGTCGATCGTCTCGTCGCCGGAAACGTCCAGTTCTCCCACGAACTCCTCGAGGAACAGGCGACGAAGGCTCTTGTCTGAACGCGAGTAGCGGGCGAAGAGCGCACCCTTCACGACCTCGGGGAGGTTCACCAGGGCGAAGACCGGCTGGTCCAGGTTCGTGAAGTAACGACGTAGGACGTCTGCCTCGTCCGGACTGAACTCCTCGGCGGCGTAGGTGGTCACGGGCGCCGAACCTACGACGTCTAGGTGGGTACGGCGCGGACGCCAAGCATGTGCTCGAACTGTTCCCTCGCCGTGGCCAGGAGGGATCCCTCGGTCCAGCAGTCCACCACGGTCAGGGCCATGGCCTTCGCACCATCCAGGACCGCCAGGTCGGCTTCGGCGCTCGCTGCGAAGCCTGCGAACGCCTCCGTGTGGATTGCCGTTCCGGCCGGTGCCGACTTGATCATCGGGTGGATGGAGGGCACGACATAGCTCACGTTGCCCATGTCCGTGCTGCCCACGACCTGGTGTTCGACCGCCGGCATGACCGTCCGGCCGAGCAGCGCTGCGTTGGCCGTATAGCGGTCCAGGAGCGCCCGATTGTCCAGCACCTCCGCATAGGACGGCTCGATCCACTCGATCTGGAGATCGCACCCCGTCGCATCAGCCCCTGCCTGCAGGCAGGCGGCCAGGCGGAGCTTCAGGTCCTCCAGTCGTGAGCGGCTGGGCGACCGTACGTACCAGTTGGCAGCCGCACGCACGGGCACGATGTTCGCCTTCTCTCCGCCGTCGGTGATGATCCCGTGGATCCGCTCGTCCGGAGCGATGTGCTGGCGCAGCGCAGCGATGTTCACGTATCCCAGTACCGCTGCATCAAGGGCGTTCAGGCCCTTCTCGGGTGCAGCAGCAGCATGTGCAGCCCGGCCCTTGTAGGTGACCGCCGCCTGCTGTACGGCGAGGCTCGTGATGTTCTCCAGGTCGGCGTCAGCCGGGTGAACCATGAGGGCGGCGTCTACGCCATCGAAGGCCCCCCGCTCCAGCATGAACTGCTTGCCGCCACCGCCCTCCTCGGCCGGTGTCCCGAGGATCCGGACCCTGCCGCCCAGCTCTTCAGCCACCGCAGCCGCCGCAAGGCCGGCGCCCAGTCCGGCGGTGGCGATGATGTTGTGTCCACAGGCATGTCCGATGCCGGGCAGGGCGTCGTACTCGCACAGGACGGCCACCACGGGGCCGGTGGTGCCGGCTGATCCCTCGAAGGCGGTCTCCATGCCGTAGGCCGACTGGACGACGTCGATGCCCTGCGCCGCCAGGACGCCGGTCAGGAGGTCGTGGGCGGCGTGCTCCTGGAATGCAAGTTCGGGATTGGCGTGGATCGCCCTTGACGTCTGGATCAGGACCTCGGCCAACTCGTCCACGCGGTCGCAGACCGCCCGCCGCGCACCCTCCAACTGACCTGCTGTCGTGTCTCCCATTCGCGGAGACTATCCGAGGCCACCGGGACGGACAGGAGCCAGGCTCATACGGTCAGGTGGAGCGCCTCGGGCTCGATGCGAACCGAGAGGTTCCGGACACGACCGATCACCACGCCGTCCAGCCGGACCGTGAGGGGTCGGTCGAAGGTGGTCTGGACGGCAGGCAGGCGCCGGTAGTCGATGTCCGGGTGTGGAACGTGGTCGCCCCGCCCGAGGCGCCGCCGGGCCGCGATCTGGGCGGCGGGACGCAGGTCTGCGTCCAGGACGTCGAGGAGGCCGTCTCCCGGATGGGCCCGGGGCGCAAGGTTCCAGCTTCCGTGGTGCGCCGCATTCGCCGCTACCCACCAACGCCCGATGCCGATGGGTGAACGGGCCACCAGGTGTGCAGCGAACCAGTGCAGGCGACCGTCCAGCAGCACCGAGCCGATGTCGACCACGACGCGGCTGCCCGTTCCACCCGGAACCACCTCGCCGCGCCCGCCCAGGGTGCGGCAGAGGTCTCCTCCGACAAGGGCCACGTGGGGTATTGGACTATCGGCCCTCCTGGCGGCGGTGATGACGGCTCGCAACTCGGCATTGCTGGCCGCCACGACCGCATCGGCTGGAACGATGCCGCGGCCGCCCCAGTCCCGGCCCCTCTCGACCGTCATCCGACGTCCTCCGTGCCAGTCGAGGCGTCTCCCGGCGGCGCACCGGCGGACATGGCCACCACTCCCCGGACCAGTAGGCCCCCG
>DUAC01000052.1:25026-28303 GCA_012961035.1 Acidimicrobiia bacterium | reverse complement strand
CCAGCCCATGCATGTATCACGTGTGCGAATCCAGGATCCGGTGGGAGTGCCGTTTCCATTCCGAAGTCCGATTCCACCTCTGCGACCTCTGATGCCAGCCCCAGGATGTCAGCGAACCGCGGTCCGAAGTCACCTCCGAGGCGAATCCTGGACGGCTCACCAGGGCCACGCTTCCGGAAGGTCAAGGTCGAGACCAGGCCGGCCAGCACCCCGGGCGAGACGCCGTCCAGGAGACCGGCCGCCATCACCTCGACCACCAGCAGGTCGGCCTCGTTGTGGATCGCCGTGAGTGGCCGCCCCCTCTCCGTCAGGGCCCAGCCGTCCGCCAACCCTCGCTCCTGGAGGACGTGGAGGGAGGAATCCAGGCGGTCCGTAAGGGCGCTCCCGGCTGATGCGTCAGCGATTCGGGCGAGGTTCCGCTCGAGGCGTGCCAGGCGTCGTCGTGCTGCCGGGTCCTCCCCGGCTTCCCGGGCGAACGGTCGCAGGCGCTCCATTGCGGCCCGCCGGAACTCCGGCCGATCGGGTGCGAAGGGCGCCGGCAGGTCGACCTCCCCCACCCTCACCGGGAGACGCGCAAGGTCGGCTGGATCAATCGTCGAGATCCGGCCTGCCTGGTCCAGGCTCCTGAGCTTGAGGCGCCCCCCACCCCTGTGGGCGATGGAGACCACCAGGTGGGCGAGGCCGTCGTCGATGACCACCACCTCGCCGGGCCGGAGTCCCGCCGGTTGTACCGGTTCGCCGTCCACGTATCCGAGCTCTGCCAGCCCGGTCCGGATCTCCCGTGCCTCCGTGCGCATCTCGTCGGAGCGCCGCTGACGATTCGCCTCCTGTCGGTCCATCTGGAACTGTGCGAAGGATCGTGCCAGGAGGTCGTCCGCCTGGGCCCGGGAGCGACCCAGGATCAGGTTCGCCACCATGTTGTAGGTGGGTCGGAAGGCGGATCGGAGGACGAAGTCCCTGCTGCCGGCGAGGCCGGCGACCCGGTCGAAGGGCACGAACGGGGACCAGCAGACGATGGCGTGGCCTTCGGTGTCCATGCCGCGCCTTCCGGCACGTCCGGTGAGTTGCGTGAACTGGCCCGGCGTGAGGACCTCGTGGGTCTGGCCGGTGAACTTGGTCAGCCTGTCGATCACGACGGACCGGGCCGGAAGGTTCACCCCGAGGGCGAGGGTCTCGGTGGCGTAGACGATCTTCAGCAGGCCCATGGCGAAGAGTTCCTCGGTCACCTCCTTGAAGATCGGGACCAGCCCAGCATGGTGCGAAGCGACACCTCGTTCCAGGCCCTCGGACCAGCGCTCAACACCCAGCGCCTCCAGGTCGGCGGGAGGCAGCCCGTCGAGTCGGGCCGTCACGTGTTCGGCGACCGACGCAGCCTCCGAACCGTTGTTCAGGCGGACGCCGTCGGACAGGATCGCATCACGGGCCTCATCACATCCGGCCCTGCTGAAGATGAAGTGGATCGCCGGCAGGAGTCCGTGGGCGGAGAGTTCGCCGAGAACCTCGTCGCGCCGGGGGGTGACCCAGCGGGATCCCCGGCCCCGGCCACCACGCTGAGAGTTCCCACGCTCGTTGTCGAAGCGTCGCCCATCAGGGTTGGGAGAGCCCCCACGGTGCGTCGCCAGGCGGTGCAGGCGGCGTTCCCGGCCACGCTCGGCCACCAGGTAGTGGGTCCGAAGCCGCACCGGTCGTCTGGTCTCCACGATCACGTCCGTGGGTCCCCGCACCGCCGTCAACCAGTCGCCCAGTTCCCGGGCATTGGAAACGGTCGCAGAGAGGGCGACCATCCCGACCTCCGGCGCGAGGTTCAGGACCACCTCCTCCCAGACGGCCCCACGATAGGGATCCTCCAGGAAGTGGACCTCGTCGAGGACCACCCAGCCAAGGTCGGCCGTCGCCATGGACCCCGCATAGAGCATGTTGCGGAGTACCTCGGTGGTCATCACCACCACCGGGGCATCCGGTGATACGACCTGGTCACCCGTCATGAGGCCGACACTGCCGGCGCCGAGACGCTGGCACAGGTCCCGGAACTTCTGGTTGGAGAGGGCCTTGATCGGGGCCGTGTAGAACACCCGCTGTCCGGCGGCGAGTGCCCGGTCGATGGCGTGCTCGGCCACGACGGTCTTTCCGCTGGAGGTCGGGGCCGCCACCAGCACCGATCTTCCCGCATCCACCGCGGCCATCGCCTCCAGCTGGAAGCGATCCAGCTGGAAGGAACGTTCCCGGGTCACCTGGTGCGGGCCCTGCGACGACGCCGATCCCGCAGCATGCCCAGGAGGATGGCCAGCTCGTAGAACACCAGCATCGGTACGGACAGGATGAGCAGCGTGAACGGATCGCCACTGGGCGTGAGCACGGCCACGAGGGCCACGATCCCGACGACCGCGTAGCGGCGGGTGCGCCGCAGCCCGGCAGGGGTGACCACGCCGATCAGCTGGAGGAACACGAGCACCAGCGGAAACTGGAAGCCGATGCCGAAGGCCAGCATCATCTTGACGACGAATCCCAGGTACTTGGATGGGGAGAAGACGCTGACCAGGTCCGGGCCGCCGATCCCGATCAGGAAGTCGAGGGCCCGCGGGATGCTCCAGTAGGCCAGCCCACACCCCGTGGCGAACAGCAGCACGCCGACCACCACGAAGGGGATCGCCCAGCGACGCTCCCCGGCCTGCAGACCGGGAACCACGAACCGCCAGGCCTGCCAGAGCAGGACAGGCATGGCGAGCGCCACCCCGCCGTAGCCGGCCACCATCATCCTCACGCCGAACGGCTCGAGGGGGTCCGTGACGAGCAGCTCGCAACCATCCCCGAAGGCGTTCGATACGGAACCCGAACCGCGGATCTGGCAGTAGGGCTGGAGGAGGAGTTCCAGGATCTGCGGGTAGAGGATCCAGCAGGCGACCGCCCCGACGGCGATCGCGGCCACCGCACGGATCAGGCGCCGGCGGAGTTCCTCCAGGTGCTCGACCAAGGGCATCTGGGCATCGGAATCAGGCACCGTCTGGCCCCGCTGGCCGCTCCGGGTCCTCCGGGGCCGGTTCGGTGATCCGCCGGCCACGCTCCCTGGCCAGGGCCTCGATGGACGGGTCCTCGACCAGCTCCCTGACCTCCTCCTGGAAGGCCCCCGCCACCCGACGCACCTCCCTGGTCATCGAACCGACACGCCTCGCCACGACCGCCAGACGGGCCGGGCCCAGGACCAGCAGGCCGAGCATGAGGATGACCAGGACCTCGCCTCCGCCGATATTGCCCATGGCCGGCGCCTATCCACGGGCGA
>DUAC01000052.1:0-25014 GCA_012961035.1 Acidimicrobiia bacterium | reverse complement strand
CGTCGAGGCGACGGACCGATCGGGCCAGGTCACCGACGGCGACGGACAACCGTCCCAGTCGAGAAAGGGACTCGGCTACCAGTACCAGTTCACGGGTCAGGACGAGGGAGAGGCGGGCGACGGCGACGACCACCGCAACGAGCCCGAAGGCGGCCAGAAGCCATGCACCGTCCACGTCGACGAGCCTAGGCGTAGTCGCTTCGTACGACGGCCCCGGTGAAGGGCAGACTGGACCCGTGTCCCGTTCCGCCGAGAGGCCCCGTGAGCCGATCCTGTTCGCCCACCGGGGAGGCCGTGCACATGCTCAGGAGAGCTCACTCCAGGCCTTCGAGACGGCGATCCGGATGGGCGCCACGGGTCTGGAGGGCGACGTGTGGTGTACGGCCGACGGGGTTCCGGTGCTGCACCACGATCGACGGGTCGGCTCCCCTCTGAGGCGTCGCCCGATCACCGGACTCCGACGGGAGCATCTTCCGGACGGGATCCCCACCCTGGAGGACCTCTACCGCCGGATCGGTGGTGGCGTTCCCCTCTCCCTGGACATCAGGGACACCACGGCGATCCCGGCCGTCCTGGAGGTGGCCCGTCGGCACTCCGCCGTCCGGTCGCTCTGGTTGTGCCATTCGCAGCAAAGTGTCCTGGCCGGCATCCGTGAAACGGAGAGGGACGTGGTCCTGGTCCACTCCACCCGTATCGAGCGGATCAACGAAGGACCCGAGAGGATGGCGGCGGACCTCTCGAACATGGCCATCGATGCGGTGAACCTGCCTGAACAGGACTGGAGTGCCGGGTTGGTCGCCCTGTTCCGCCGCTTCGGCCTCCGCTGCCTCGGCTGGGATGCCCAGCATCCCCGGCAGATCGACCGACTCATCGCCCTGAGGCTGGATGGGATCTACGGCGACCACGTGGACCGGCTCGTGGAGGGGCTCGCCAACCGTCGGGTCCGCCCCTGAGGGGCAGGTCAGAGCCTGTCCAGTGCCCCCAGCGGCCATACCCGAACGAAGGCGCGACCGATGATCGAATCGATGGGTACCGGGCCGAAGAACCGGCTGTCCCGTGAGTTGGACCGGTTGTCACCCATGACGAACACGTTGCCATCCGGGACTGTGCACGCGCCCATCTCGGAATCGGTGCACCCGGGAACCTCCCCGAAGTCAGCCGTGCCCTCCTGGAACGGAAGGTACGGCTCGATCAGGAGGCCACCACCGATGAGCAGGCGTCCTCCCTGGGCGGTCACCCTCTCACCGGGTAGGGCAATCACCCTCTTGATGAGATCCTCGCCGCCGGCCCCCACTCCAGGAGGCGACCGGAAGACCACCAGGTCACCCCTGTACACGTCGTGCAGCTGGTAGCTCAGCTTGTTGACGAGGATCCGATCACCGGACCAGAGGGTCGGCTCCATCGACGGGGATGGGATGTAGAACGCCTGGAACAGGAAGGTCCTGACTATCAGGGCGAGCACCAGGGCCCCTACGAGCACCGAGCCCCACTCGATCACGGAGCGCCGCGCCGAGCCGAGCCTCCCCGGAATCCCCAGGTCCACCTCCTGGCGTACATCCACGGGAGCGTCCAGGGTCGGCGGTGTCGTCGGAGAGCCGGACCACGGTGGAGTCACCGGGAGGTCGAAGGTTCCCTCCAGGGGTCCTGTTACGGGGTTCCCTCCGCCCGTCAGGTCCGCCCGCGTCACGATCGGGACCCCGACCGCCGGAGACCGCCAGGTCGGCTCCTCCGGCTCTGGCGCCTCCGCCGGCAACGGATCCTCGGCGACGTGTTCCGTGGGGTGCTCCGTGCCGGTCGTCTCGCCGGTTGATCGCGCCCGGGCCCGGGCCAGGAGGCCGTCCTCCCAGGCTCTCGCATCCGGATCATCGGAGGCGGACACCTCCGGTCCGGGAGCCTCGCCGCCCCCTGGGGTCTCGTCCGTCACGGGCCGAACCTAGCCGTCCGGGTACGGATGGCGGTGGCGCCTGCTCAGCGGTAGCGGGCCAGGACGCGCCGTGCCGCAGCGGCCCGGAGATCCGTTCCCAGGCCGGGTGGAGCAACCACCACCTCGGCAGCAGGCCCCAGCCTCAGCAGGAGCCGTTCCAGCCACCTGTCCGCAGTGACCGGCAGGGTCACCCGTAGCCGCCCGTCGGGTTCCGAATCCAGGCCGGTGTGCGGGTACTGGTCGACCACCCAGCGAACTCCGGGGTCCAGCAGCAGGGTCACCTCGGGAAGGCTGCCGTCCACCGGTATGCCGTCCATTGCCTCGGCCACGTCGTCAGGTGGCTGGAACACCTCGTCGGTCAGCTCGGCCCTCCGCACCCGATCCAGGCGGAAGACCCGGGGGGCCTCGGCCAGTCGGCAGTGGGCCACCAGGTACCAGAAGCCGTCGTAGAGACAGCGGTGCGGCTCGACCACCCTGCTGGTCTCGACGTCACGGCCGTAGGAGTAGTAGTCGATGTCGATGCAGCGTCCAGTCCCGATGCCCTCCCGGATTACCTGGAGGACCGGTTCGTCGCCGGCCGCCAGCCGGATCTGCACGGCTTCCGCCTCCGAGCCCCTCGCTCCGGCCAGCTTGGCGACCGCCCGCTCCAGCGGCCCCAGTTCGTCGACGTCCAGGAGGGCCGCCACGGCACGACCGGCGGCGACCAGGGCCGCCAGATCGGCGGGGTCCATCCGCATCGGCTTGCCCAGGAGGTCGTTTCGCTCGACCCGGATCCGATCTTCGGTGACGAGGATCTCGAAGAGCAGGAAGCTCTGGTAGGGATCGGCCGACACGAAGTTCACGACGTCGGTGAGGTCCCGCACCAGGTCCGCCGGTGGGTAGCCGTACATCGTGGCCACCTCTCCGATGTCGGCGCCGGACGGGTGGTTCTGCTCCAGCCACGGGATGAGGGACAACAGCCGGCGGGCACGGTCCGCTGCACCCGGTGCACTCATGCCAGAGCCTCCAGCCAGGCCACCGTCTCAGCGCGGAACCAGGCCGGCTCCAGGACCTCGGCTCCGTCCAGGAACGTCAGCAGGAATGACCGGAAGGCATCCGGTTCCCGGACGAGTTCCTGCACGACGATGGATCCGTCGTCACGTCGCTCGACTACCTCCGCCGACGGCAGGAAGCCCGTCAGCCAGGTGACGTGACGCTCGTCGACCAGGATCCTGAACGGCTCCGCCTCGGCATCCCCGAACTGCCAGGCGTGGTCCTCGCGCACCTCGATGGGCACCTCCGGTGGCTCGATCCGCTCGTCGCCCACGTCCACGCCTGACTCGAACCGGTCGCACCGGTACTGGCGGCCGGCCAGCCGCTTCCTGTCCCGACCGGAGAGCTGCCAGTGGCCTCTGGTGAAGACGAGACGGTGGGGTTCCACCACCCGGCGTTCACCCTTGTAGACGAAGGACACCACCAGTCCCCCCGTCACCGCACGCATCAGGTCCCGGACGATCGAATCCCCGGGCACCTCGGCAACGGGCCTGGCCCTGTCCAGGTCGGCAGCGACACCGGTTCCACCGAGCATCCAGATGGGTACGTCAGGCGCAGCTTCGTCGAAGCCGACCATTGCCGAGGCCAGCGCCAGGCTGGCCAACTCTTCGGGATCGAGTGCCGGAAGGTCCGCTTCCATGGCAGACCTGTGGATCCGATAGCCCGAACCGGACGACTCCCAGCCCGCAACCGCCTCCAGCACGATCGGCAGGCCCAGTTTTCGCAGCTCGTCCTTGTCGCGTTCGAAGGTCCGACGGAACGACTCGTCGTCCTCCGCGTATGCACCGGGCGGCAGGGCGCCGCGGATCTCGTGGCGAGTGAGCGGGCGTTCCGTCTCCAGGAGCAGGGCGACGAGGTCCAGGAGTCGCTCCAGCTTCTTCATTGCCGCCATGGCGGCACTCTAGGTTGACCCCGGTAACGGGGGCGGGCCTCAGAGTGAGTCGATCAGCTTCTGCACCCGCTCGTCCTCGTACCGGAATGGGTCCTTGCAGAGCACCGTTCGTTGGGCCTGGTCGTTCAGCTTGAGGTGGACCCAGTCCACCGTGAAGTCCCGCCGACGTTCCTTGGCCCGGCGAATGAAGTCGCCACGCAGTTTCGCCCTCGTGGTGGAGGGCGCCTCGTCAACCGCTGCGGCGATCGCCGCATCCGTGGTGATCCGCTCCATCATGCCGCGTTCCTGCATCAGGTAGTAGAGGCTCCTCCGCCTGTTCACGTCGTGGTACTGGAGGTCCAGGAGAAGGACCCTGGGGTCCGAGAGGGCCAGGCCGTGCCGGTCCCGGTAGGACTCCACCATGCGGTGCTTGGCCACCCAGTCGCATTCGCGGTGGAGGCTGAGAGGATCCTTTTCGATCCCGTCCAGGACGTGCTCCCACATCGCCAGTATCTGGTCCTCCTCCGGGGTGGTGTCACGCCGCTCGGCGAATCGGAGAGCCCTGTCCAGGAACTCCCTCTGGATGTCCAGGGCACTCATCTCCCGACCGCTGGCCAACCGGACGGTCCTCCTACAGGTCAGGTCGTTGCTGATCTCGCGGATCGCCCGCGTCGGGTTCTCCAGCGTCATGTCCCGGAACACCACGTTGGGCTCCTCCAGCATCCTGAGGATGAAGCCGCAGGCCCCCACCTTCAGGAAGCCGGCGTACTCGCTCATGTTGGAGTCCCCGACGATCACGTGGAGGCGTCGATAGCGCTCGGCATCCGCATGCGGCTCGTCCCTGGAGTTGATGATCGGCCTGGAGCGCGTCGTGGCGCTGGAGACCCCCTCCCAGATGTGGGCGGCCCGTTGGCTGATGCAGAATCCGGCCCCACCCCGTGGGTTCTCGAAGATCTTCCCCGCCCCAGCCCAGATCTGACGGCTCACCAGGAACGGGATGATGACCTCGTCGTAGCTCGAGAGGTCGTCGTTGCGGACCGTCATGTAATTCTCGTGGCAGCCGTACGAGTTGTTCGCCGAGTCCGTGTTGTTCTTGAAGAGGAAGACGTCGCCGTCGATCCCCTCCTCCCGGAGTCGGTCCTCGGCGCTGACGGCGAGCTGTTCGAGGATCCGTTCGCCGGCCTTGTCATGCGTGATGACGTCGATGACCGAGTCGCACTCCGGCGTGGCGTACTCGGGGTGCGAGCCGACGTCCAGGTAGAGGCGCGCCCCGTTCACCAGGAACACGTTCGAGCTGCGACCCCATGACACGACGCGCCGGAACAGGTACCGGGCCACCTCGTCCGGACTGAGGCGACGTGCCCCGTCCACGGTGCAGGTGATGCCGTACTCGTTCTCCAGCCCGTAGATGCGACGTTGCACCGTCAGGACCTCATCGGCGCAGGCGATCGACCGCCACGGTCCCGTGGCACGCCGTCAGGCCAGGAGGCCGTCGAGGTCGTCGCCCTCGATCCGTCGGAAGGCCCGACGGCCGTTCTGGCGGGCCAGCACCGCCACCTCCAGGTCGTCGCCGACCAACTGGCGATCCGGGCCGGCGAGGGCATCCACCGAGGAACCGAGGGCGGACGCCAGGTCGGCCTCCCGGGACCAGGTCTCCTCCATGCGTTCCCGGATGGCGTCGGCCTCGCCACCGATCACCACGAACGACGTGGTGTCCATGACGGTGCCGTCGTAGAGAAGGTGGAAGAGCTGGTCCCCACCGTCCTCCTCGCTCATCTCGGCCACGAGCATCTCCACCTCGAGGGGCTTCATCTCGTGGGTGAAGTTGTGCCCGAGGGCCTGCGCGTACTGATTTGCCAGGGACCTGGCGTTCACGTCCTCACGGCTGAAGGAATAGCCCTTGAAGTCGGCGTGGCGCACCCCGGCGATCCGGAGCTGGTCGAACTCGTTGTAGCGACCCACTCCCACGAACCCGATCCGGTCGTATATCTCGCTGACCTTGCGAAGCGTGTTGGAGGGGTTCTCGGCGCAGAGCAGCACGCCATCGGCGTACGTGCACCCGATGGCCGCCCGCCCCCTGGCGATGCCCTTCCGGGCGTAGTCGGCCTTGTCCTTCATCATCTGCTCGGGCGAGACGTACATCGGCATGCTCACGATGCACCCCGCAGGCGCTCCAGGAGCGAGCCCGTACGGGCGGCCACGTCATCGTCGTCCAGCCGCTCGAATCCGTCTGCGGTGATCAGGGCCACGACCGGATAGATCCCCCGCACAATGTCGGGCCCGCCGGTGGCGATGTCCTCGTCGGCGGCCTGGAATATGGCCTCGATCGCCACGTCGATGGCCTCGTCGGCCTCGATGCCATCGTGGTGTCGGAGCTTCACCACCGTGGAGGCATGGAGGCCACCAGACCCGATGGCGGCGTAGTCCCTCTCCTCGTACCGGCCGCCGGTCACGTCGAACTGGAACAGCCGACCCAGCCCGGCGCGGGGATCGAATCCTGCGAAGAGGGGAACGACCGCCAGGCCCTGCATGGCGGCTGGAAGGTGGTTGCGGAGCATCTGGCAGAGCTGGTTGGCCTTGCCGTCCAGCGTCAGGGCGGTGCCCTCCACCTTCTCGTAGTGCTCCAGCTGGAGCTGGAAGAGCCGGACCATCTCCATGGCGGGTCCGGCTGCGCCGGCTATCGCCACGCCGGAGTAACTGTCAGCCGGGAACACCTTCTGGATTTCCCGATGGCTGATCAGGTGCCCGCTGGTGGCCCGGCGGTCCCCCGCCATGAGCACGCCCTCGGAGTAGCGGATCGCCAACACCGTGGTGCCATGGGTGATCTGGGCTGCATCGAAGGGAACGGTCGGCTCGAAGGCCCCGACACCCAGCCTGTCCAGGAGCCCGACGAAGTCAGGGCCCGGATCGTCACCGGGAATGAAGATGGGGAGCGTCACGTGCCGGAGGCTAACCCGCCGCCATGGACGGGCTACTCGCCGCCCTTCTGGATGTAGCTCTTGACGAACTCCTCGGCGTTGGTCTCCAGGACCTCGTCGATCTCGTCGAGGAGGTCGTCCAACTCGTTCTTGAGACGGTCGCTACGTTCCGTGGGGGCCGGGCTGGCCGATACCTCCGTCCCCTCGGTCTCCTCCGTGGAGCGATCCGATTCCACCCTCTGCCGTTGCTCACGCTCAGCCATGTTCGCCTCCGTCCGGATTCAGGCCGACAACCGTTCGAGGAGTTCCTCGACAGACCCGCAGGTCTCGAGGAGCGTACCGACGTGCTGCTGCGTGCCGCGGGAGGGTTCCATCATCGGCACACGGCGCAACGCCTCGCCACCGACGTCGAAGACCATCGAGTCCCAGTTCGCAGCCACGACCCGATCGGGCCACAGCGCCAGGCAGCGCCCCCGGAAGAAGGCCCTGGTGTCCGTCGGTGGATACCCGGTCGCCCTCGCCGCATCCACCGGATCCACCAGCACCTCGGCTCCCATGCGGGCGAACAGCGAGCGCTCCGGTCGCAGGTCGTGGTACTGGAGGTCCAGGGCCGCCAGCCTGAGGTCGTCGGCTGCCAGGTCGTGCCGGTCCCTGAAGCCCTCCACCAGGTGGCGCTTGGCGATCCAGTCCACCTGGCCGACCAGCTCGGTCGGGTCCCGTTCGAGGCTGGCCAGGACCTGTTCCCAGCGTGCCACGACATCGTCTGCGACCGAGCCACCTACCGCCTCGGTGCCCCGCTGCGCCAGGTACTTCCCTGCGGACTCCAGCAGGCCCCACTGGATCTCCAGGGCGGTCGCCGAACGACCGTCCATGAGGTTCAACGGCTTGGAGAGGCTGAGGTCCCAGGACACCGCCTGCAGGGCCCGCACCGGGTCGGCCAGCGCCAGGGTGGGGTCCAGCACGTCGTCCTCCACCATCGCCAGGATGATGGCGGTGGTGCCCACCTTCAGGAAGGTCGCCACCTCGCAGAGGTTGGCGTCTCCGACGATGACGTGCAGCCGCCTGTACCTCAGCGGATCGGCATGGGGCTCGTCGCGGGTGTTGATGATGGGTCGCTTCAGGGTCGTCTCGAGGCCCACCTCCTCCTCGAAGAAGTCTGCACGCTGCGTGAGCTGGAATTCGATGTGGTTCCTGTCCCGGTACGGCAGCTCGCAGCCCACCTTGCCGGCGCCGGTGAATACCTGACGGGTCACGAAGTGGGTCGTGGCGTGCTGGACGATCCGGGCGAACGGGGTGGTCCGGTCCATCAGGTAGTTCTCATGGCAGCCGTAGCTGTTGCCCTTGCCATCGGAGTTGTTCTTGTAGACGACGAGTTCCTGTCCCTCCGGCAGGAACTCGTTGGCTGCAGCCATCGACTCGATCAGGATCAGGTCCCCCGCCCGATCCTGGAGGACCACCGAGAGGGCATCAGCGCACTCCGGCGTGGAGAGTTCCGGGTGGGCGTGGTCCACGTAGTACCGCGCTCCGTTCGTCAGGACAGCGTTGACCAGGTGGGTCTCGATGTCCGGCGCCATGGCGTCCAGCGCGGTGAACCCCCTCAGGTCGACGGCCGGTGACTCGTCCACGAAGTCCCATCCGACCCTGGGAGCCCCCGGTCCCCCGCCCGGCTGGGTTCGTCGGCTGAGGTAGGCGTTGATCAGGAGCGAGGAGGCACTGATCGGGTTCGGGTCCGCCACCCCACGGTGGACTATCCCGTATTCGGTCTCGATGCCCAGTGTCTTCGGGACTGCCATGGGCGGACCCTACTTCCAGGTCCTGATGCGTCGACGGGACCGCGACCGGCCTGGGCGGCAGGGGTCAGAGGTACTGGCCCGTTCCGACTCCCTCGATGGCCCGGCCACCCGACTCGTCCTCGTGGTGGGTCACGAGGGTCCTCACGTAGACGATCCGCTCGCCCTTCTTGCCTGAGATCCGGGCCCAGTCGTCCGGATTGGTGGTGTTGGGAAGGTCCTCATGCTCGGAGAACTCCTGGCGGACCGACTGGACCATGTCCGCCGACCGGAGGCCCCTCGGACCGCCGGCCAGCTGGCGCTTGATGGCCAGTTTCTTGGCCCGGCGGACGATGTTCTCGACCATGGCACCCGAGGAGAAGTCCCGGAAGTAGAGGACCTCCTTGTCGCCGTTCTGGTAGCTCACCTCGAGGAACCGGTTGCGGTCCTCGTCCGAGTACATCTCGGCCACGGCGTCGTCGATCATGACCAGCGCCGCCTTGTGGCGGTCCCCGCCCCCGATCGTCTGGATGGCCTCCTCGTCGATCGGCAGGTCACCCACGAGGTAGCGGGAGAAGATGTGGGCCGCTGCGGTGGCGTCCGGGCGCTCGATCTTGATCTTCACGTCGAGCCGTCCGGGCCGCAGGATCGCCGGATCGATGAGGTCCTCCCTGTTGGAGGCTCCGATCACGATCACATTCCGAAGCGTCTCGACACCGTCGATCTCGGCCAGCAACTGCGGAACGATCGTGGATTCGATGTCGGAGCTGATGCCGGTACCACGGGTCCGGAAGAGCGACTCCATCTCGTCGAAGAAGACGATGACCGGCCAACCCTGCTCGGACTTCTCCCTCGCCCGCTGGAATACCTCGCGGATCTGGCGTTCCGTCTCGCCCACGTACTTGTTGAGCAGCTCCGGGCCCTTGATGTTCAGGAAGTAGCTGCGTGCCTCGAGGTCTCCGGACACCTCGGCGACCTTCGCCGCCAGGGAGTTCGCAACCGCCTTGGCGATCAGGGTCTTACCGCACCCCGGGGGGCCGTAGAGGAGGATTCCCTTGGGGGCCGGCAGGGCGTATTCGCTGAACAGCTTCTGATGCAGGAACGGCAGCTCGACGGCATCGATGATCTTCTCGATCTGGCCGTCCAGACCGCCGATGTCCTCGTAGGTGACGTTCGGAACCTCTTCCAGGACCAGGGTTTCCGCCCCCGGTCGCGGGAGCCGTTCCAGGAGCAGGGCGGAACGTGGGTCCAGCATCGCCGAGTCGCCGCTCTGCAGGCCCACGCCGACCAGGTCGGAAGCCAGCTCAACCACCCGCTGCTCGTCACCTCGCCCGGTGATCAAGGCCCGGACGCCGTCGGGCATGACGGCCCTCACGGTCACCACCTCGCCGACGGCCTCGTGGGTCCTGGCCTGCACGATGCTCATGGCGTCGTTCAGGACAACCTCCTGGCCCGGCGTAAGGGACTCCAGGAGGTCCGGATGGACTGCGACCCGCATCTTGCGGCCGGCGGAGTGGACGTCGGCCGAACCATCACCGTTCAGCTGGACGACGGTGCCGTAGGCCGACGGGGGCTGGGAGAGCTTCTCGACCTCCTCGCGCAGGACCGTGATGCGCTCCCTGGCCGTCTCCAGCGTGGTGTTCAGCTTCTGGTTCCTGGCGTTCGCCCTGGCCAGCTCCCGACCGGCGTCCCTGACCTCGGTCTCAAGCCGGCCCAGTTGGCGGGGAACGTCAACCAGGCGACGTCGCAGTTCCGTAACCTCGGTCTCCAGCCCGGACACGTCCGGCGCCGGATCCCCGCTCGATTCGTCGGCCCTGCCGGGTCCATCCTGCTCGTCGGTCACGGTGCCCTCCAGACGGCGACCATAGCGCCGGGTGGTCTCGCCCCGGAGGCAATTGTCACCCGGCCGGTCCGGTGGGCGGGCTCCGTGGATCGGTAGACTCCTGCCTGTGATCAGGGGTCCCGTCAATGACGGGCCGCTGATCCGGGGCCTACACGGCCTGCGTACCAGCACGGTGCAGGGCCACCTGTACCGATAGAGAGGAACCTTGGGACTATGAAGGTCTGGATCGATCAGGATCTGTGCACCGGCGATGGCCTCTGCGAGGAAATCGCCCCCGACGTGTTCGCCATGCTGGACGACGGGCTGGCCTATGTGAAGGACGGCGACAAGATCCTCAGCGACCCCGGCGGCGCCGCCGGCCTCGCACCGGTTCCCGCCGGGCAGGAGGAAGCCACCATCGAGTCGGCTGAGGAATGTCCGGGCGAGTGCATCTACATCGAGATCGACTGACCGTCCTGCACGGGTAGGCGTCGGGCGGCCTTCGGGCCGCCCTTCGATCGTTTTCGGGCCTGCACGGTGGTCGGGACCAACCCCGACGGTTTCACCGACACGGTCCAGCGGCCCTCTCCCCGTCGTCCAGGCCGTCGACCAGCAGGGCCAGCTCACTGCTCTGGACCGCGTACGCCACCGAACCGCCACCTCGGAGCCGTGAGAAGAGGACGCCCAGGACCAGTCCGTCGCCATCCACCACGGGCGCGCCGGAGTGGCCCGAGCGGATGCTGGCAAACAACTCAAGGGCATCGCGACCGCCTCCCGGTCGACCGTAGATGTCCTCGCCGGTGGCACGTATCAGGCGATCCACCACCATTGGCAGGACCACCGGTACTCCGTCGTCGTCGTGGGCCAGCACCACTCCCATTACGCCAGCCGCCGGATACCCGAGTTCCAGTGCCCGTGGCAGGACGACATCGCCCGTCGGTCGGAGGAGGGCCAGATCGCTGACAGGATCGAAGGCAACCACCCGGGTGGAGATCTCGGCTCCGTCCAGCCTCACGATGGGTGCCGTGATGCCTGCCACCACGTGGGCGCCCGTTGCGATCAGGTCCGGCCCCACGACGAAGCCGGTGCCGAACTGCGCGATCCTGCAGTCCAGACCCCTCACCTGAACCGTGGAGGCCTGAAGCCGCTCCACCAGGCTCTTCGGGATCCCGTGTATCTGGGCGGCGGCCACCGCTCCCTCCCCTGTACCGGCCTCTCCCCCGGTCGCGGTGGGAACGCTGCGGGGTGGAACGACGGTCTCTGCCTCACCACCGAGTCGAACGAGTACCGCCAGGACCAGCAGCCAGACCGTCAGGCAGGCAGCGAGGACGGCGGCGACCCGCCGGACCCTCATGGTCCCAGCAGCCGGGCGTGGGTCAGGAATGCCGTGTGGGCCACCATTCGATGGTCGGGCCTGACCGCCTGGCCTTCGACGTGCCACGTTCGGTTCAGTATCTCCACCGTCTCGGCGAACCGGAACCCGTGCGCGTCGAGTGCCTCACGGAACCGGATCACCTGCGTGATGCTCGGCGTGTAGGCGACGATTATCCCACCCAGGTGGAGTGCCCCGGCGGCGTGGGGCACTACCTGCCATGGCTCGGGTAGGTCCAGGACCACCCGATCGAAGTCATCACCGTCGATTCCCTCGTATACGTCCCGGAGTTGTACGTCGTAGCGCTCGAGGGCCGACTCGCCCAGCATTGTGACGACGTTGGCGCGTGCCCTGGCGGCGAAGTCCTCCCTCAGCTCGTAGCCGGTGATGTCGGCACCGGCACGAAGCATCGTCATGGAGAGGGCACCCGAGCCGATGCCCGACTCCAGCACGCGCGCCCCTGGGAACACGTCGGCCAGCATCAGGATCGGACCCAGGTCCTTCGGGTAGATGACCTGTGCCCCTCGGGGCATCTTGATGACGAAGTCGGCGAGCGTCGGTCGGAAGGCGGTGAAGATACCGCCCCGACTGGATCGCAGCGAGACACCCTCCTCGGCGCCGATGATCACATCGTGGGCGAGCACGCCGGTGTGGGTGTGGAACTCGGCACCCACCGATAGTTCGATCAGGTAGCGACGCTGCTTGCGATCCACCAGGAGGACCTGGTCGCCCTCCCCGAACGACCCCGCCACTACCGGGCCTCGGAGACGGGACGACCCAGCCGGACCGGCACATCCCGGCCATCATTCGGAAGGTGGCCTCCGGCCCGCTCCAGGAGGTGGCAGAAGGCGCAGACCTCGGCACCGGCAGGGGCCCCGCAACGGACGCAGGTTCCGATCGGGACGCGATCATCATCTCCGGGTACGAACAGGTCTGCCGCCCGATCCAGGAACCCGAAGTAGAAGGCATGCTTGGTTCCCGGCGAGCGTTCCTCTATCGAGTTGAGGGCCTCCTTGTAGCCGATGTGCCGGTTGCCCAGGGCCATCGGACACTCCTCGACCATGTAGTCGATGCCGCGTAGTACGCAGTAGGCGGCCATATCCCTTTCGCCCAGACGGACAAGGGGTTTCACCTTCCGGGGGAAGCCGTCTCCAGCGTGCAGCACCGGTCGCTGCCTGCCCAGGTACTCCCCCTGCCAGCGCAGGACGTTCCCGAACAGCACCGCAGCCTCGTCGTCCAGGTTGTGGCCCGTGACCAGGGCGTCGTAACCGCCCCTACCTGCCGCCTCGTCGAAGAGGTGGCGCTTCGAGAGGCCACAGGCGCTGCAGGGAACCCGCTTGGCGGCCCTTGCGGCACCACGTATGTCGTACCCGTAGTCACTGGGTAGGTCCACGACCTCCAGGGAAAGGCCCCGGCTCTCGGCGAATGCCCGGGCGAAGCGTTCGGATTCCGAGCTGTAGCCGTCGATTCCGAGGCCCAGGTAGAGGCCGTCGGCCTCGTAGCCCAACTCCACCAGGATGTCCCATACGGCGAGGGAGTCCTTGCCGCCGGAGACCGCCACGAGGACGCGGTCCCCAGCCTCGAGCATCTCATGGCCCTTGATCGCTCTGGCCACCTGTTCCCTGCAGTGCCGGAGGAAGTGCTCTCCGCAGAAGTTGGCGTTGTGGCGCCGGACGTCGATCACCGCCGGACCCCGGCAGACCCGGCACTTCATCCTGCGCCTCCCGAGATCACGGAGCGGATCTCGATGCTGTCGTCCCGGTCCAGCATGGCGTCGCCGGGAACCAGGGTCCCCTCGCGTATGACGAGAACCGATTCGCGCGGGATGTCCAGGCGTGCGAGGAGTGCTGTGACGGCCATCGGACCGTCCATCTCGATGGTGCGCGTCGGGTTTCGCAACTGGACGATCACCGGTCCACACCCCCGCCGGCAAGGTGCCGGACCTCGAGGGTCTCGCCCGCCTCCAGGTCGATGCGTTGTGCCACGGGGCGGCGGGCGCCGAGGATCCGTACGACCCGGGCGACCAGGACCACCAGCAGGATCCCCTGCCAGCGTCGTTGTCCGCCGAGTAGCCCGCGACGGATACCTCGCCCCAGGAGCGTCGAGGTCATCGTGGACATCAGAAGCGACGTACCTCTACCACCGTGGAGCGGCGTCGACCGGCCCGACTTCCAAGCATGTAGGCCAGCGCCACGATGACGACCGCCGAGGCGGCGGCCAGGGCCAACAGGGTCTGGCGCCGGCTGGCGACCGGGCCGTCCGGGTCTCCCACGACCGCACGCAGTTCGGCCTCCAGGTCATCCCTGGTGATGCGTTCCTCAGCCATCCAGGTTCCTCTGCCCACCGATTCGTGCCACGGCGAGCGCGGCCACCCCGCCCAGGACCGTCGCCGAAGCCAGGTAGGGCACCCAGGACCAGGAACCGTCGAGGAGCCCTGAGGACTGCAGGCCACGAAGACCCCCGACCACCAGCAGGACCGTGCCGATGCCTATGAGGGATGCACCGAGCAGGCCGAACAACAGGAACCGACCCGCTGCACGTAGCGGCTCGACCGTCTCCTGTCGGACGTAGCGCTTCAGCAGGTCCGGGAGGTCGACGGCGGTCCGGCCATCTGAGAATCGATCGGGTCCCATGGGGCGACCACGCTACCGGGAGGACCCCACTGCGGGCCCGTCGCCCCCACGATCCGGCCCCAGGCGGAGGTCGACGACCGTCTGGGCATCAGCCAGCAGTGCATCCAGGATCCCGCAGCGCTCGAACACGAGATCGGCCTCCAGGAGCAGCTGCCGGTCGTAGGCGGTGAAGGGACCCAACGCCGCCATCTGGAGGGTGCCGAACGCCGGATCATCAGCCAGGTCGAACGTGGCCGCCTGGACGGGATCGCCCAGTTCCGAGAGGTTTGCCAGGAGACGGCGGAGACGGGACTCGAGCGACCGGTAGGCGACCTCGGGGACGCCCGGTCCCGGACGGTCCGGCATGGGGCTGACCTCCGCCACGGGATGGGGATCATCAGGCAGCCACCGTTCCACACGAACCCGCTGCAGTCCCACGATCGTCACTGCCCAGCGACCGTCCGAAGCCTCCCTCGCCTCCAGCACCCGAGCCCGGGTTCCCACGTCGCAACGCAGGTCTCCACCACCCACCTCGCTACCTCGCCGAATCAGTACGACACCGAACTCCCGATCGGTGGCCAGGACGTCGACGATCATGCGCCGGTACCGCTCCTCGAAGAGCTGCAGCGGCATGACGCCCGAGGGAAGCAGGACCGCCCCCAGCGGAAGCATGGGCAACCGGCGGGTGTCCGGCGAGGCTCAGCCCGCCACCGGTAGTGGCGCCAACGCCTCCACAGCGGGTCCGGCCGGATACGAGAGGAGTGCCAGCACGACCTCCTCGTGGAGGTCCCTGATCTCGAACGGCAGCTCCCCGTTGCTGATCACCGCAAATGCGAGCCGACGCCCAGCCGGGGTGTCAACCACCCCCGCCAGGCTGGTGACCCCCCGGAGGGTCCCCGTCTTGGCCCTTACACGGCCCTCCCCGGCCGTCCCCACGAAACGGGTCTTCATCGTCCCGCTCTCCCCCGCCAGGGGCAGCGAGTCGACGAGGAGGGCGCCGTGCCGGTCGTCCTCCATCACATCCACCAGGAGCGAGCAGGTGACCCTGTTGTCGGGATCCAGGCCGGAACCATCCTGCGGGACGACCTGATCCACGTCGTGGCCCGCGCGCTCGAGGGTGTCAAGCATGACGGCCAGGCCGGCCACGGTCGTCCCACGCTCGGCGGACGTGCGCCCCAGCTCCTTCACGAGCAGCTCCGCGGTGGTGTTGTCGCTATGGACCAGCATCTGTCGAACCAGGAGGCTCACAGGCGGAGATGCGACCTCGACGAGCGTCACCATGCCCGGGTGCGCAGGTGAGCGACCCGAGTCGGGCCTACGACGGATCACCACGCCCTCGACCTCCAGGAGGTCGTCCAGGAGCGAGGCGGCGTTGGCTGCCGGATCGGCGGCCGGCACGGAGAGCGAGGGTGCGGTGTTCACCGGATCCCACTTCTCGAAGCCGTCGTCCACGCTGAGGGCACTCAGCGGCCCCGACTGGATCGACCAGCCGGGCTTGAAGCGATCCGGCCAGGTGCCCAGGTATCGGATGGCGTCGTACCTCGACTCGTCGCCCACGATTCCACCGGTGATCTCCCGCACGCCGACTCCAAGGAGCCCCTTCACGAGGTCGCCGAGATCCGTGTAGCTGCCCGGGTCGTCGAAACGTGCTGCGTACCCGCTGGTCGTGAGGAGCGGGTCGCCTCCACCAACCAGCCAGACGTCGCCGTCCACGATGCCGTCCACCACGGGCACCTCGGCGACCACCCTGGTCGTCAGCACGGTCGAGGGACCCAGGTGCAGCAGTGCCGCAATTGCGGTGAGGATCTTCTGCGTGCTGGCCGGCACCATGGCCATTCCGGCTTCCAGGCTGTAGAGGCGCCGACCATGCTCGGCCACGACCAGGCAGGTTCCGTCCGGCAGCGCCGTGACCGCTCCGAGCAGGCTGGCGGTGAGCTTCCGCTCAGCGGTGGGTGCCTGCAGGAACTCCGGTATCCGACGGACCGAGAAGAGGGGCGTGGCCGCACGTGCGGGCATGGCCCCGGCAACGGGTACATACATGGCCGCCGACCGCTCCGTCCGCTGTGCCTGCAGCCCGGCAAGGAGTGCAACGGTGAGGAGCAGTAGCGGTAGGACCAGACGCCGGTTCACGGGGCGCCATGCTAGGGCTTGCGGCATCTGGTCTAGGTTCCGCCCATGCAGATCCTCGCGGCCCTCTTCTTCGAAGGCCTGGAACTCAGGCAGGTGGACGGTGGTGCCACGCACATCGACCTGACCGGCATCCAGTTCAGTGCAGCGTCACCGGAACCGGCCCCCGTGACCTGGTCTCCGCACCTGCTGGTCATGGTCAGTTGTCCGACCGACCATGTGGGTCGCTCCGTGCTGGAGGTGGTGTTCACCCGCGACGGGGAACAGTTGGCTCGCAACGTCCAACCCATCGAGGTCCAGCCCGGAAAGTTCGGCTACCGCCTGGTCCGGGCGGAGCTGGTGTTCGAGGAGTTCGGCACGGTCGAGGCCAGTTGCCGAATCGACCAGGGGGTCCCGACGGTCGTGCCCTTCACACTGCTCGCTCCGGACCCCTCCGCCACCTGACCGGAGGTACCCCGGTGCGCTACGCAGTCGCCCTCTCGGGTCATCCCGATGCTGCGACGGCGGTTGGCGAGGTCGTAGGGCAGGTCATGGATCGACTCGGCTCCAGCCCGGACGTGGCCATGCTGTTCATCTCGCCGTCGCATCTCGAACGTGCAGCCGATATCGCAGGAACGGTGCTGAAGACCCTGGCACCCGGCCACCTGCTGGGTTGCTCGGCCGGAGCGGTGCTGGCCCAGCGGCAGGAGGTCGAACAGGCCCCCGGCCTGGTGCTGTGGGTGGGTCGCACCGGCCCGGCGAGGGTGGCCCGACTGGAGGGCGGACGCCTACCTGTAGACCTCGCCGCAGGCAGCAGCGTGCTGCTCGTCGCCGACCCGTCCGGATTCGACGCCGACGTGCTGTTCGACTCGATTCCGCCGGACGTCACGGTCGTCGGGGGCCTGGCGTCCGCGGCAGGCCGCTCCGGCGGCAACCGCCTCCTGCTGGACGATGACGTGTTCTCCGACGGTGCCGTGGCCATGGTCCTCCCCCCGGGGCTGGGAGCCAGACCGGTCGTGTCCCAGGGTTGCCGTCCCGTGGGCGATCCCTTCGTCGTCACCGGCATGGACGGCGACCTGGTCCTGACCCTCGGCGGGCAACCCGCCCTCCGCCGGATCCGGGAGGTGCTGGCCGCGCTGCCGGAAGCCGACGGGAAGCGCCCCGGCATCGGGCTGCAGGTGGGGATCGTGATCAACGAGAACCGGTCCACCTTCGGTACGGGCGACTTCCTGGTCCGGGGAGTGCTGGGTGCCGACCGCGATTCGGGTGCGGTGGCGATCGACGCCAGGGTCGAGGTCGGAACCACCCTCCAGTTCCAGGTCCGGGATGCCGCTTCGGCCAGCAGGGACCTGGCATCCACGCTCCGCCACCACCGGGCGCAGAGCGCCCTGGTCTTCACCTGCAATGGCCGGGGAAGCCACCTCTTCGGCCACGCCGGACACGATGCGGGGCACTTCGTGGACCGCCTGGGGACGACGGACGTGGCGGGCATGCACTCCGCCGGAGAGATCGGGCCGGTGGGGGGACGGCACCACCTCCACGCCTTCACCGCCTCGGCGCTCCTGCTGGGAACGGACGGCCCGGGAGATGATCCGAACGCACCTGCCATGGTCGCCGAGGAGGGCTGAGGTGGCGATTATGGTGCCCGTCGACGAAGAGGCACGCTGGCCCATGGGGGCACTGGCTGAGGTGGGATCATGACGGACTCCGGGACCTACGGATCGGCCTTCGATTCCTCGCTGGAAACGCTCGCCATAGACGTCGTGCGCGGCCTCGCCATGGACGCTCCGCATGCGGCGCGGTCCGGACACCAGGGAACAGCCATGGCCCTGGCTCCGTTGGCCCACGTCCTCTGGACCCGGATCCTCACCTACGACGCGGCGGACCCGACGTGGCCCGACCGGGACCGGTTCATCCTCTCGGCGGGACATGCCTCGATCCTCCTCTACTCCATGCTCTACCTGACCGGCCACGGTCTGACGCTCGACGACATACGGGCCTTCCGGCAGTGGGGTTCGGCCACACCGGGTCATCCGGAGGTGGGACACACGGCGGGCGTGGAGGTCACCACCGGACCCCTGGGCCAGGGCCTCGCCAACGGCGTGGGCATGGCGATTGCGGAACGGAACCTGCGCGCCCGATTCGGATCCGAGTTGACCGACCACCACACCTTCGTCATCTGCGGAGACGGCGACCTGGCTGAGGGAATCTCCCACGAGGCGGCCTCGCTGGCCGGCCATCAGGGCCTCGGCCGACTCGTCGTGGTCTACGACGACAACCACGTCACCATCGACGGCCCGACCGAGCTGGCCCTCTCGGATGATGCGCCGGCCCGATTCCGGGCCTATGGCTGGCACGTGATCGACCTGGGTGATGCGGCCGAGGACCTGGATGCCATGGAGGCCGCCGTCCGGGATGCCATGGCAGTCACCGACCGACCATCGCTCATCGTCCTGCGGAGCCACATCGGCCATCCCTCCCCCGACGTCGACAGTTCGGCCGTCCACGGCTACTCGCTCACGGATGAGGGGATCGCCGAGACGAAGCGTCGCATGGGCCTTCCCGAGGACGAGCCCTTCTGGGTCCCCGACCAGGTACTCGGGCAGTACAGGGCGGCGGGCCGCCGCGGTGCCGATTCACGCAGCTCATGGGAGGAACGCCTCGCAGCCTTCTCCGGCGATCGTGCCTCATGGGATGCGGCCCAGGCCGGACGCGGCGTGGAGGGATGGGAGGAACGTCTCCCCACCTGGGCTGCCGGCGAAGCCGTGGCCACGCGGAAGGCCAGCAACGCCTGCCTGCAGGCGCTCCTGGACGTCGTTCCCGGCCTCATCGGTGGCGGAGCCGACCTGACCGGCAACACCGGTACGACCATCAGGGACCACGGCGTGCAGGGCCCCGACTGCCCGGAGGGCAGACAGGTGTACTTCGGGGTCCGGGAGCACGCCATGGGCGCAATCTGCAACGGCATGGCCCTGCACGGTGGAATGCTCCCGGTCAACGGGACCTTCCTGGTGTTCAGCGACTACATGCGTGGCGCCGTTCGCCTGGCCGCCCTGAGTTCCGCCCGGACGACCTTCGTCTGGAGTCACGATTCGGTGGGCGTGGGCGAGGACGGACCCACCCACCAGCCGGTGGAGCATGCCGCTGCGCTTCGTGCCATGCCGGGCATCCCGGTGTTCCGGCCCGCCGACGCCAACGAGACCGCTGCAGCGTGGCGCTACATAGTCGGGGCAGATGGCCCCGTGGCCCTCCTCCTGACCCGTCAGGACGTCCCCGTCCTGGCAGGGTCCACCGACCACGACGCCGTCGCACGCGGTGCATACGTGCTGGCCGATCCGGATGGTGAACCCGATGTCGTGCTGATCGGAACCGGCAGTGAGGTGGCCGTCGCCCTGGATGCAGCGGCGACCCTGACGGCTGCGGGTCACTCCGTGCGCGTGGTCTCGATGCCCTGCACCGAACTCTTCGCCGAGCAGGCTGATGGATACCGGGCATCCGTGCTTCCCGCCGGAATCCCCACGGTCTCGGTGGAGGCCGGTGTCACGTTCGGGTGGGCACGCTGGGCCGACACCAGCATCGGCATCGACCGCTTCGGTACCTCAGCTCCCGGCGAGCAGGCCATGACGGGTCTGGGGATCACCCCCGCAGCCGTCGTGGCGGCCGCGGAATCCCTCCTTGGAACCTGAACCCACGCTGGATTGTGTGATGAACCGACTCCATGACCTCTACACCGAGCAGGGCCAGAGCCCCTGGTTGGACAACCTCAGGCGGAGTTGGATCGCCTCGGGGGAACTGCAGGGCTGGGTGGACCGCGGGGCGCGCGGCATCACCTCCAACCCGTCGATCTTCCAGAAGGCCATGACGGGAACCGACGCCTACGACGAGCAATTGCGTTCGCTGACGGAATCGGGATGCAGCGTCGAGGAGAGCTACTGGGAACTCGTGATCCGCGATATCCGTGACGCCCTCGAGATCCTGAGGCCGGTACACGAGGCCTCCGACGGCCTGGATGGCTACGTCTCGGTGGAGGTGGACCCCCGGCTGGCCCCCGACACCGACGGAACCATGACCGCCGCCCGCCAACTCCACGAGCGTCTGGACCTACCCAACCTCTACGTGAAGATCCCGGGTACCGCCGAGGGAATCCCGGCAATCCGGCAGATGATCTCGGAGGGGCGGAGCATCAACGTCACCCTCATCTTCTCGCTGGAGAGCTACAGCGACGTGATGGAGGCCTACATATCGGGCCTGGAGTCCTGTAGTGGGGACCTCTCGGGGGTTTCCTCGGTTGCCTCGTTCTTCATCAGCCGCACCGACGTGGAGGTGGACCGTCGGCTGGACCAGTTGGGCGGAGCCGAAGCACTGGCGCTACGGGGCCGTGCGGCGGTGGCCCAGGGCCAGGTGGCCTACTCCATGTTCCGGTCCATGTTCAGCGGTCCCCGCTGGGACGCCCTCGTCCAACGGGGCGCACGGGTGCAGCGGCCGCTGTGGGCCTCCACCTCGACCAAGAACCCCTCCTATCCGGACACCCTCTACGTGGACAGCCTGATAGGGCCCGACACCGTCAACACCCTCCCCGACGCCACCCTCGAGGCCTTCGAGGACCACGGGACGGTTGCCCGGACCATCGACGCTGATCCTGACGCCGCCCATGCCGTGCTGCAGGCCGTTTCGGATGCCGGTGTCGACCTGGCCGACGTCGCCCGGGTCCTGGAGAACGAGGGCGTGGCCGCCTTCGTGGCCTCCTTCGATGATCTCCTGGCCGACCTGGGGGCGAAGGCCGCCACCTTCTGAGCGCTGCCGGGGCAATCACCTCCGGGTTAGTTGCAAATAGCAACTGACTACTACGCTCGGCAGATGCCAGACGACGTCGTCGGTGACGACTGTTCCATCGCAGCCACCCTCGCAGCCGTCGGCGACCGTTGGACCCTGCTCATCCTGCGTGACCTGTTCCGTGGGGTGCGCCGCTTCGAGCACCTCCGGTCGGACCTCGGCATCGCCCGAAACCTCCTCACCGACCGGCTGCAGCGCCTGGTCCAGCTCGAGATCGTGCACCGCGTCCCCTACCAGGACCGACCGGTACGCCACGAGTACCGCCTCACCGCCAAGGGGGCAGACCTCTCCCCGGCTCTTGTTGCCCTGATGCGTTGGGGCGACCGGTGGTACACCCTGGACGGTCCTCCCACGCTCCTCGTGCACGACAGCTGTGGCACGCCGCTTGACCAGGCCGTCTCCTGCCCCGCCTGTCATGAGCCGGTCGGGCCCCAGCACATCCGAAGCCGCCCCGGACCGGGACGCATGACCCAGACCACAGGAGCCCATCGATGACCAGCCCGCATGAGGAACTGCACGGAGAGGACCTCCTCGCCGCAGCCAGGGAGGTCCGCGACCTCCACCACGGAACCCGCATCACGTACAGCCCCAAGGTGTTCATCCCGTTGACCATGCTCTGCAGGGACCGCTGCGGCTACTGCACGTTCGCCCAGCCACCGGCCCGCCTGGAGTCGCCCTACCTCTCCACGGAAGACGTCCTGGAGATCGCCCGGGCGGGAGCCGCCGCCGGCTGCCACGAGGCGCTATTCACCCTGGGGGAGCGTCCGGAGCTCCGCTACCCCGTGGCCGCCGACTGGCTGCAGCGCCACGGACATGCAACGACGCTGGAACTGCTCGCCGAGATGGCACAGCTGGTCCTGGACGAGACAGGCCTCCTCCCCCACTCCAATGCCGGCGCCCTGCATGCCGACGAGCTCGCAGCCCTCCGCAGCGTCGCACCCTCCCAGGGGATGATGCTGGAGTCGCTCCGGTCGGACCTGGACTGCCACCGGGGCGCCCCGGACAAGGAACCCGGCCGACGCCTCGAGACCCTCGAAGCAGCGGGCCAGCTGGCCATCCCCTTCACGACGGGGATCCTCGTCGGGATCGGCGAGGACCGCGACGACCGCATCGCCGCCCTGGAGGCCATCGCCGCATCCCACAGACGCCACGGCCACGTGCAGGAGGTCATCGTCCAGAACTTCCTGCCCAAGGCGGGCACGGCAATGCACTCCGCTCCCCCCTGCCCCAGCGACGTCTACCGGGAGGCCATCGCCCTGGCCCGCCTGATCCTCCCCCCGGAGATCCACCTCCAGGCACCGCCCAACCTGTCCGACGACTTCGGACCCCTCCTGGACGCCGGCATCGACGACTGGGGTGGCGTCTCGCCGGTCACCGCCGACCACGTCAACCCCGAACGGCCCTGGCCCGACCTGGACCGCCTCAGGGAGGTCACCGAGGCACGTGGGTTCGCCCTCGCCCCCCGGCTCACCGTGTACCCGGAGTACGTCCGGGACCAGACCCGTTGGATCCACGAGGACCTCCGCTTCCAGGTGATGGACCGGAGCGATGCGGAGGGAATGGGGCGCGACGACCCCGGGGCCGTCTTCCCCGAGGAGATCGAGATGGTCAGGGCATCCGATGGCGCCGAGGTCCGCCAGGTCGGACACCGCTCCACCGCGTGGTACTCCGGAAGCCCGATCAGCCCACCGACCCTCGTACCGGCGTCGTCCGCGGCCAGAGGTCATCTCCGCGAGGTGCTCGACGGCGTTCTGGACGAACAGCAGGCGGGACGCGACGAGTTGCTGGCCCTCTTCGCCGCCCGTGGCCCGGAGGTGGCCGCCGTGGCCGAGGTGGCCGACGAGCTGCGGCGGAGGGCCGTTGGCGACACCGTCACCTGGGTTGCCAACCGCAACATCAACTACACGAACGTCTGCACCTACAAGTGTCGATTCTGTGGCTTCTCCAAGGGACCCCTCTCGCTGAACCTGAGGGGCACCCCCTACCTCCTGGAGATGGACGAGATCGCATCCCGGGCTGCCGAGGCCGCCCGGATGGGAGCCACCGAGGTCTGCCTCCAGGGCGGAATCCATCCCGACTTCGACGGCAATTACTACATAGACGTGACGCGGGCGGTCCGTGAGGCGGTGCCCGACATCCACGTGCACGGCTTCACCGCACTCGAGGTGACCGAAGGCGCCCTGCGACTCGGCGAGCCCCTGGCCGACTACCTGCGGCGTGCCAAGGAGGCCGGCCTGCGGTCACTTCCCGGCACGGCGGCCGAGATCCTGGATGACGACATCCGGGCCGACCTCTGTCCCGACAAGATCAACAGCGAGGAGTGGCTCGAGGCCCACCGAACAGCCCACGGTGTCGGCATCGCTTCCAACATCACCATCATGTTCGGCTCCATCGAGCGACCCGAGCACTGGGTCCGCCACCTACTCCGATGCCGCGACCTCCAGGAGGAGACCGGTGGGTTCACCGAGTTCGTCGGTCTGCCGTTCGTGCACATGGCCTCCCCCATCTACCTGCAACGTAATGCGCGCAGGGGCCCCACCTTCCGGGAGAACCTGCTGATGCACTCGGTCGCCCGCATCGCCTACCACGGCCTCATCGACAACATCCAGGCCTCGTGGGTGAAGATCGGCTTCGATGGCGTCCGGCAGCTGCTGCAGGCCGGGGTGAACGACCTGGGCGGGACCCTCGTGGACGAGAACATCTCACGCGCCGCCGGCGCACAGCACGGCCAGCAGGTCCGCCAGGAGGACCTCGAGGGCCTCGTGGCGCCGTTGGGCCGCACGCTCGAGCAGCGCACGACCCTCTACGGCAGGGTGGAGCAGGGTCATCGACTCACGGTCACCCGGGAGGACGACGGGCGGACCCTCATTCCCCTGGTGAGCGCCTGACCACCAGCTCCTGCACCGGGAGCTACCTCACCAACCAGCGTCGTCGGGCTCGTCCAGCAGGTGGACCGCCTTGTCCACCGCACGGCGCGCCCGGGTGAGCCTCCGCTCGTCGACGGGCAACTCGGTTCCCCCGGCGTCGATCGACTCGCGCAGGCGCATTATCGCAAGGTCGGCCATCTCCTCGGAGATGGCCTCGAGGCGGGCCCTGATCTCGGCGAATTCACCGGCCACTGCGATCCTCCAGTGCCTCTGCGACTACTTCCATCGGGTGCCTCACTTCCAGTCCGGCAGCTGCGAGGTACATGGCGCAGCCGGGGTTGGCGCTGATCACCGTACGGGCACCTGACCGGTCGAAGGCGCGCCTGATGGCCGCCAGCTTCCGCTCGCGAACCTCTCCGGCAAGCTCCGGCTCCAGCATCTGGAACGCCCCACCAGCGCCGCAGCAGAGCCCCTCGTCGTCCAACTCGACGAGCGTGGCATAGGGGCCCACGACCTCCCGGACCGCTCCGTGGACTCCCTGGGCGTGGCGCAGGTGGCACGGGTCCTGTACGACCACCGGCTCTCCTGCCGGCCCGGACGACTCCGGCAGCAGTTCCGGATTGGCAGCCAGCCATTCGTGGACGTCGAACACCCTCTCGGAGAAGGCGGCCGCAGCCGGCGTACCGAGCAGTCCCCCGTACCGCTTCAAGGCTGCGCCGCAACCGGCCGAGTCCACGAGGATGGGTCGATCTCCGGGCAGGGCGGCCATGACCACCTCGGCCCGCCTCATCGCCTCCCCGTGCAGGCCTGCGTGCCCGTGCAGTGCCCCGCAGCACCCCACGGCCCCCCCGGTCCGTTCGACGCTCCGACCGCCAGCCACCAGGACGT